>CAKJZF010000001.1 GCA_918290775.1 Clostridiales bacterium
GGGCAAGATCAAGCAGATCATCAAGGACGAGATGACCGAGATCCGCAACAAGTACGCCGACGCACGCCGCACCGACATCGAGCAGGCGGAGCAGGAGATCGTCCTCGAAGACCTCATCGAACGGCATCATTGCGTCATCACCCTGACGCACGCGGGCTATATCAAGCGTCAGCCCGCCGACACCTACACCGCGCAAAACCGCGGCGGCAAGGGCATCATCGGTATGGGGACGAAGGAAGAGGACTTCATCGAGCAGGTCATCGCGCTGGGCAGTCATTCGTATCTGCTCCTGTTCACCAACACGGGCAAGGTGCAGATGCGCAAGGCATATATGATTCCCGAGGCGGGCAGAACCGCCAAGGGGCAGAATCTGGTCAACATCCTCGAGCTGGAAGCGGGCGAGAAGATCACCGCGTGCGTCAGCGTGGAGGAATTCACCGACCATGAGTACCTGACGATGGTCACGCGCCGCGGCGTCATCAAAAAGACCCTGCTTTCCGATTTCGAGTACCAACGCAAGGGCGGCAAGATCGCGCTCAACCTCGACGAGGGCGACGAGCTTCTGTTCGTCACGCGCACGGACGGCGAGCGCGAGCTGATGATCGCAACCAAAAGCGGCATTGCGGTTCGCTTCGCGGAACACAACGTCCGCGCCATGGGGCGGACAGCCCGCGGCGTTCGCGGGATCAAGCTCCGCGACGGCGACGAGGTGGTTGGCGTCACGCTGGTGGAAGAGGGGAAGGAACTGCTTTGCGTCACCGAGAAGGGCTTCGGCAAGCGCAGTCCGTTCGACGATTTCCGCCTGATGGCAAACCGCGGCGGCTACGGAATCAAGTGCTATAACGTGACCGACAAGAGCGGTCAGCTCACGGGCATCGCCTCGGTGGACGACAGCCTCGACCTCATGCTCATCACCGACGGCGGAACCATCATCCGCACGCCGGTTGCCGGGATCCCCACGCGCTCGCGCTCGGCGGGCGGCGTGATCGTGATGCGGCTGGGCGAGGAGCAGAAGCTGGTCAACTTCACAACAACGCCGCACGCAGAGGTTTCCGCGTCCGCTTCGGACGTGCCCGAAACCGACGCGCCGACGGCAGACGGCGAACTTCCCGAGATCGCGGCGGAGCCGAACGCCGAACCCGCCGGGTCGCCGCAAGCGGAAGAATAACGCCGGAGAGCGGGAGCCAAGGTTCCTGATCGTTGGCGGCAACCAAGGGGCTGTTTCCAAACGGACGGTTTGGAACAGCCCCAAATGTCCCCGAATTTGCATACCGTGTATGCGAAAACGGCAGAAAAGGAGAACGATATGAAACGGTATACGACCAAAATCCGGCGGATTTCCTCGTTCGCGGCGGCGGTGCTTCTGCTGGGTGCGCTGCTGTCGCTGGCGTCCTGTTCGCGCCCGCCGAAGGCGGACGAGATCCGCGCGGACGTGATCGCGCTGGTTGAGGCGTCGTATGAGCTGAACGAGGTCTTTCTCGGTGCGGGACTCCCGGTCCTCGACCGCAGCAACGAGGAGTACGCCTACACCTATTCCGCCGCGCCCGCAACCGTCAACACCTACGACATCATCGACGTTGACCGTTCGCCCTTCCGCTCCATCGAGGAGATCAAAGCGGCGGCGGAACGGGTGTACAGTCCCGACCTCTTGGAGACCAACCTCTATGTCAACGCCTTCGTCGGTCAGGCGATCACCGACCTCGGCGCAAAGGTGACGGTCGTTGACGCCCGCTATACCGAGGACGCCGACTGCTTTTATCAGTCCCGCTCCGCAAAGAACTACTTCGCCGACAGCGGCAGGCACCTCTTTGACTACGATACGCTCCGCGTCATCCGCCCGTCCACCGCAAACAAGATCATCGTCACCATGGATTCGTGGTATACCTCCGACCCCGCCAACGTTCAAACCGCCCAACTTCGCCTCGTCAAAACCGCCTCCGGCTGGCGCTTGGATTCTTTAACGGTGTAGGGAAGGAAGACCTTGAGAGGGGGCGGGGAACCTTGTTCTCGCGAGAAC
>CAKJZF010000002.1 GCA_918290775.1 Clostridiales bacterium
AAAAACCCCCCCCGCCCCCAAGCCCCCACCCCGAAAAGAGCAAACAAGGGGATAAAAGATTTGAAGGGAGAGACCCTTTTCTCATGCGAGAAAAGGGTCTCTCCCTTTCATTTTTTCTGTTCTAAAAAGCGGATCGCTTTTCGAACGCTCGGGAAGCGGTCAAATCACATACCCTTTGGGGTCGTCAACCTTGCGGACATTCGGGCAGGGCGTCATTTCGCGGTAAGTGGGAGCGAGGAAGCGGACAGCGTTCCGAATGATGGTCTGAACTTCGGGGACATAGTAGGTCGGGAAGGTTTCATGACCGGGCTGGAAGTAGAAGATTTTACCGTTGCCGCGGCAGTAGAGGCAGCCGGAGCGGAATACCTCGCCGCTGGAGTAGTTGCCGATGAGGAGCAGGCGGTCGGGCGTTGGGATTACGAACGGTTCACCGTAGGTTTCCTCAGCATCGAGCTTGAAACTGCGGTCGATACCGCGGGTGATGGGATGAGAAGGTTCGATGACCCAAAGGCGCTCGGAGTCGCCGCTTTCGCGCCAGGTCAGGTTGCAGGATGTACCGAGCAGGTAGCGGAAGGGCTTGGAGTGGTGAGCGGAGTGGAGGCAGATCAGCCCCATGCCGGAGAGGACGGCGTCGCGAACGAGGTAGGCGACCTCATCGGGCACGTATTGATGACCCATATGCCCCCACCAGATCAGAACATCGGTCTGGTCGAGAATTTCTTTGGTAATGCCGCAGGTGGGGTCGCTGATTTCGAGATTTTTATCAAAAAGGGTTGCGGTGCGAACTTCGATGTCGTCGCAACGAAGAAAATCAGCAATGACGTTGTGAATACCGTTGGGGTAGATTTTTCGAATGGCTTCCTTTTTCTGTTCGTGATTGAATTCGTTCCAAACCAAAACGCGGATCATATGGCGTCTCCTTTTTTACAGATCATTTGTGCCGCGCGGTTGCGCGGTTATCTCTTTCATTATATCACAAAAAAAAGGAAAAAGAAAGGGCTTTTCAGAAAAAATAATAAAAAGCAAACAAAAATCAAACAAAACAACCCAAAAAGACGGTCAAAAAAGGCTTTCGAACGAGAAGCGTTCGGTGCGGCGCATATCCTCGAGCGCGTCCGAAAGGATTGCGCGGGCGGATTCGTAGCCGAAGGCGTCGCCAACTGCGGCGCAGGACGCGAGCAAAGCCGTCTGTTCGCAGATGCGATCGGTGAGCAGATAGCTGACCGACAAATCGGCAACGGGCATCGTCCGCTTCCATTCCGAGCGCAGGTGTTCGGCGGCGGCAACGCAGGCGGGATCGTCAACCGGCGGGAGCGATTCCGCAAGCCGTTTCATTCGGACTGCTACCTTATTTATATATAGAGCGTTCCAAACGACAAACGTGATCAAAACGCAAAGCAAAATCAGAATGGCAACAATCTGTTTCAAACCGAAGTCTCCTTTTTCACCAAATGAATCTCGCCGGAGCGATTCGCCGTCACGCAGTAGAGCGATTTTGCGGAAACCTTGCGGCGGGAAAGTTCGCGGCGAAGCCAGGCGGGATCCTTGCCGATCAGAGAAAGCCCGGCTTTGTTGACCCGCCCGGCGCAGAACACCACGTGAGAGAGCGGTTCTTCCGAGAGGGTGACGCCGAGCTGGGACGCGTTCGGCATCGAGAAGGCGGGCTTGGGGAGAATGGTCAGCTTCCCGTTGGTCTCCAGAATCGCCTCGTCAATTTGAGAGAGATCGGCATAACCCTGTTGGCGGAGTTCGGACATCAGTTCCTCAACCGAAACGCGGTTGGAGAGCAGCTCGGATTGCAGCATTTTTCCCTCGCGGATCAGTTGCGTCGGGCTGGCGGAAAGAACGGGCTTCAGAGCGGGAAAACGAAACAGAAGAAACGAGGAGAGAACCTCGAGGATCAGAAGCAAAAGAATCGGGATGACCGCGTGCAGGATCGGGATGTCCTGATTGGTCACGGGAACCGAGGCAATTTCGGAGACCAACAGGGTCGTGACCAACTCGGTCACCTCCAGTTCGCCGATCTGACGCTTGCCCATCAGGCGCATGGTCAGAAGCAGGATTCCGTAGATCAAAAGCGTGCGAAAAACGATTGTAACCATGAAAAATCTCCTTTTTTGAGCGCTGTTTCAAGGGTATTTTGCCCCGAAAACCCGCTTTCCAAGCCACTTTTTCAAAAAAACAAAAAAATTTTTAAAAAAATTGAAAAAAGGGGTTGACAAAAGGGAAGCCTTGTTGTATAATAATTAGGCTGTCCCAAAAAAGGGGTACGCACAACGATCTTTGAAAACCGAACAACAAGAGAGAGACAAAGGAAAACACGGAAGTGTGTGGAAAGGTCTCGGAAATTCTTGAAGAGTTGAATACTACTCGTAAACAAAAAGTAATGAAAAGCTAAGAGCAAAAACTC
>CAKJZF010000003.1 GCA_918290775.1 Clostridiales bacterium
ATGGGGCTGGCATCGCATCGCCCTCCGGTATCACCTGGAACTGGCGGACGAGGCGGCGGTGAAAGCCGGCACGGCGGGCGACAAAACGTCGGATTACGTCGGAACCGTGACCGTCTATATCGACGGCGTCGCGAAGTTCAAACTGAAGACTGCCGACACCGGGAATGACGCCGGGATCCGCACGCTGACCGGCAGCTTGTTTACCGCCGAATCCGACGGGGAAGGCGGAATCACCTACACGGATATGGACGACAACTGGGTCGATCCGTTCGAGCTCAACCAGAGAAGCGTCAAATCCGGCACGACCGCGTACGTTGTGATCGCGGACGTTTCGGTCACCTGCGGCAAGGACTTCGCGATGAAGGTTGAGCGGGTGGATACGCCGGCGGCGGCGAAGTTCGTGGTGGACGAGACGAACAACGTGGAGTTGGATGCTCCTGTCTACTTCAAGCTCGCTGACTGAGACGACGCGCACATGCGGCACGGAACGAAAAACGAAGGGATAATACTTGATCCGTTAAGGCTTTTTGCTCCGTGCGAATCCTCAACATAGAATAGCGCAGTTTAAGGTTGAAAAGCGTCCGCAATCTGCGGACGCTTTTCTTCTTTTGTTTTCAATTCGTTTTTCTAGTCCCGTTCTCTCGCTCTCGGCGTATGTAAATACGCCTTCGGGTCGAGAACGGGTCTTCCGCACTCGCCTGTGCGCGCCTGGCGGCAATAGCTGGCGCAGGTAAAGGGACGACGCGCGAAAAGCGGCACAGACCGAAAAACGAAGGGATTATATTGATCCGTTAAGGCTTTTCGCTCTGTTCTGAATCCCGCATAGTGAAACGCTGATTAAGGTTGAAACCCGTTCGCAAAATGCGAACGGGTTTCTTCTTTTTTTCGTATTCGTTTTTCTATCCCCGTTCTCTCGCTCTCGGCGTATGCAAGCGTGCGGAGCCGAAGGCGGAGAACGGTTGGTATACAGCCTTCGGGTCGCAAACGACGACTCTGCACTCGCTCTCGCGTGCCTGGCGGCAATAGCTGGCGCGGTTTTGCTTTTGAATGTTACAATCATTGCCGCGCGGAGCGCGGCACATCATTTGCCCGCTTGCGGGCAACATCATTGGGGCTCCGCCCCACATCATTAG
>CAKJZF010000004.1 GCA_918290775.1 Clostridiales bacterium
ATGCTTCTGAAGTGAGAAAGGAGAGATGCCTATGTACGAATATCGAAACAACAGCATCACCAAAGGGTTCATCCTCGGAGTCGTCTTCATCGCTCTGATCATTCTGGCTGCAGGTCTCGGCGCCTTCTTTTACAAGAGGGCGCACAAGACTGCCGAAGAGGAAACGCCCGCCGCCACGACCGGTATGATCGTTGACGGAGACGGGACGGTTCTGAACGATGGAGAGATCCACGATATGCCCGAGACCATCATGTTCTCGGTGCCGCATCTGCTGAGAGATGTGGAAGGCGACGACGATATCTACCCGTTCAACGCGATCATCCGGGCGAACGTTTACCCGGCAAACGCGGACGATCAGGAAGTGGATTGGACCGCCGAGTTTGTCAATCCGAACTCCACCTTTGCAAACACGCATCGGATGTCGGATTGTCTTACGATCACGCCGACCTACGACGGCTCGCTGATTGCGCGTATCACCTGTGAAGCGCCGTTCGGCGAACAGATTCGGATCACCGTGACGTCAAGGTACAATGAGGACGCAACTGCTTCGTGCCTTGTGGACTTCAAACAGCAGTTCCTCGGTTACAATCTGACGTTCAATCAAAAAGGTCATTCCGCGATTATGACCGCGAACAACACGAATCACACCGGCGTTTTCTGCGCGGATTTCGGTAACGAGTGGGATATTTCGATCTCCTGTACTTATGTGAAATCCGACGTTTACACCGTCGCGCTGCAGAACAGCGAGATTCAAGCGCCTGTGTATCAGTTGTCGTTCAAGCCCGAACTTGCGGCTGCTCTGAATAACGCGAAAGCCGGCGCAGGTACGCCTCCGTCGTGCTACACATACGGGCAAGGAAGCGGTCAAGTTGACTTGTTCAACGAGGATTGGGCATACGACTATACCCCTGCCGAACGCGGTGCGCTTGCCAATGCGATCCGCGCGAACGCTACCGGTTCGGTCTATCTCGATCTGAACGATTCCAACGGGAATCGGATGGTCCGATACACGATCTCCATCAATACCGACGATCTTTACGTTGGCGTTGAGAGTCTGTCTTTGAATCCGAATACTCTGGTGTTCGGCAGCGGCGCGACCTACTCGATCACCTACAAACGTGCAGAGCATGAAGACGAGCCCGATCTGTTTGCAAACGGTTCCGAGTACGCGCAGAGCCAGATGATCGGCGGGAACTATCCGACTACTTACAAGAACGGTACAGAAGTTTCGGTCAGCGATCTGAAAGAGACCTTCCCCGGTGTCGGTGAAGATTCCGGGACCTACAGTTTCAACGGCTGGTATTGGGACAGCGAAATGGAGACGCCGTTCGACGGGACGATTCCCGAAGATATGGTCGGCAACATCACGCTGTACGCGGATATCAGCGTCTACAGTTCTCATCATTAAGACAGGGGGGTGGTTCTAAATGTTTCTGAAAAATGAAAGGATCAGATGGATCGCCGTCTTCGTCGCGCTTGCTCTGCTCTTCGTCGGTGTGACGGTTTCGCTCTGCCTCTCGATCGGTAACAAGACCTCGTCCGAAAAGACGGACGAAGTTGCGGAGAACGGCGAGAGCGGACTTGAGATCTCTATGATCGAAGAGTGCGGCGTTCAGCTGCTGGCGTCTTCGGGCGAAACCCGCGGTACCGGCTCCGCTTTTGAAAAGAGGCTGACCGCAACGGTGATTCCGTATGA
>CAKJZF010000005.1 GCA_918290775.1 Clostridiales bacterium
GTTCAAGAAAGCGGGTTTCGCGACGAAGTGGAACGTCCGCGACCTGTCGCGTCACAAGAGCCGCTTCGCCATGACTCTCGTCGGAATAATAGGGTGTATGATCCTCCTTGTCGGGGGACTCGGGATGCGCGACACGATGGCGGGCTTCCTCGATCTGCTCGACAACGGCGTTTCGCACTACGCGACGAAAGTCAACGTCGTTGAGAATTCGGAACGCGAAAAGGTCGATCAGCTGATCGCCGACCTCGACGGCGACTGGGAGAGTTATTCCGGTATCAGCATCGACGGATACACCGCGACGCTCGATATCGTTCACAACGAAAACGGCAGATTCAGCGTTATCGACGAAGATAACAAAGATATTGACCTGCGCGACGACGGCGTGTATCTCTGTCTGCGGCTTGCCGACAGGGCGAAGATCGGTGAATATATCGAGTTCTCACCCTACGGCGGCGAGGAAACGTACCGCGTCAAGGTCGTCGGCTATAACCGTTCTATTATGACGGAAAGCGTTACGATGACCGATAAATACGCCGACGAACTCGGTATCAAATACAGTGTTTCCGCCGTTTACACGAACAAGGATTCAAGCGAGATCCCGTCGTCGGAACTGATCTCCGGCAAGCAGGACAAACGGCAGCTGATGGACAGCTTTGCAAGCTTTGTCAAAATAATGGACAGCATGGTTCTCATCCTCGTCGTCGCCGCCGTGATCCTCGGGGTCGTGGTGCTGTATAACCTCGGGATCATGAGCTACGTCGAACGCTCCCGTGAGCTTGCCACGCTGAAGGTACTCGGCTTCCGGAGCAAAAAGATCGGACAGCTGTTGATCTCGCAGAACGTCTGGCTGACCGTGATCGGCGTGATCCTCGGGCTCCCGGCGGGGCTCGGTACACTGTACTGGATGCTGACCGCGCTCGCGGGCGAATACGAAATGAAGCTGATGTTAGGTCCCTTGACCTACTCGGTTTCGATCCTGCTGACCTTCGGCGTTTCGCTCCTTGTCGGCTGGATGGTCGCACGGAAGAACAGAAAGATCGACATGGTCGAGGCGCTCAAAAACGCGGAATAAAACAAAATCAGGGGCGCAAGCCCTTGATTTTAAGGAAATGAGTTAGCCGCGGCTAACTAAAGGAGGCTATATGAATAAAGTAACCGTAAAGATCGAAGGTATGATGTGCGGAATGTGCGAGGCGCATATCTGCGACACGATAAGGCGCGCGTTTCCCGACGCAAAGAAAGTCAAGGCGTCACGAACCCGCAAGGAAGCGTCTTTTCTGACCGATGAACCGGTGGACGCCGCAAAACTCGAAAAGGCGATCACTGACACAGGTTATACTTTCCTGTCGGTCGAATCCGAAGCGTATAAAAAGCGCGGACTTTTCGGCTGACCGGTTGTAAACAAATATATATTTCCGGAGGTAACAGATGAAAAAGAAAAAACGAGGGATATTATCCCGGGTGCTTGAGTTCGCCGGGAAAAAACGGGCGTATTTCGGCGGCAGCGTAGTGCTTGCCATGCTCGGAGTAGCCGCCTCTTTTGTCCCCTATATCATCATCGCAAAGATCGTGGAGCAGCTGCTCGCGGGCAACAGAGAGTGGAGCTTTTATCTTGCGCAAGTGCTTCTGATGGCGCTTTTCTGGCTGATCAGAATGACGCTCCATTCCTTCTCGACGTCGCTGTCGCACGTTGCGACATTCACCGTGCTCGGAGGGATCAGAAAACAGCTCTGCGAGAAGCTGTCAAGGATCCCGCTCGGCTCGGTCCTTGACGACAACAGCGGCAGTTACAAGAACATCATCGTGGAGCGCGTCGATTCCATGGAAACGACTCTGGCTCACATGGTACCGGAGTTCACGGCAAATCTCATTCTGCCTATTGTGATGTTCGTATACATTATGAAGATCGACTGGCGGCTGGGGCTTGCCAATCTGGTCGGCGCCGGGATCGGACTTGTTTTCATGGCTGTCATGTTTGCAAAGTCAAAGGGCGGATACGAACTTTCGGTAGAGAAGACAAAGAAACTGAACGATACCGCCGTCGAGTATATCAACGGTATCGA
>CAKJZF010000006.1 GCA_918290775.1 Clostridiales bacterium
AAAAGTTCTTTGGAAGAGGAGGGGGCACGGGGGAGGGGGAACCCTTCTTGCAAGAAGGGTTCCCCCTCCCCCGTGCCCCCTCCTCTTCCAAAGAACTTTTGAAAAAAAGGGGGGTATTGTTTCACTCAACGTCAGCGATTTTCCGCACCGCTTCCTTGTATTCGTCGTAAGTACAGATCCATTTCACCGCGGCGAGCAACGCGTTCGGCGTCATTCCGGGCGGAAGCCCCAATGCCCCGGCAAACGCGTCCCTTCTCCGTCGGCTTTTCTCGCCCCCGGTCAGCCCGTCGAGGTAAAAGTCGGTTTTGCTCACGGGATTCTCCGCGCGGGGAGCCTGTCCGACGGCGTACGGAGCGAACAGCGACCGCAACAGCGCCCGCTCCATCCCCTCCACGCCGAGCGTTCCCTCGGCGGAGGGGCGGTCTTTTCGCTTTTCCGTCCCCGCGACGCGGGGAATATACAGCTGAATCAGACGTTCTCCCGGAACCATGGACGCGATGCGCGACCGGATCACCTTTCCCGCGCCGTCGCTGTCGGTCAGTACGATCAGAGGCGTCCGTTTTGCCAGCGCCCGGATCAGCGCCTGCTTCTCGGACTGCTTAAAGATACCAAAGCCGTCTGTTGTCAGAATCTCGGCTTGAATCACCGATTCCAGCCGCAGTCTGTCATACTTCCCTTCGACGATCACGGGGTAGGCGATCGGAAGTCTTTCTTCGGTCATCTCGCAAAATACCAAATCAGAACAGCCGCGCCGAGCAGAATGCGGTACACGCCGAACGCGGAGAAGCTGTGTTTCTTGACAAAATCGGTCAGGAAGCGGATGGCGAACAGCGACACGACAAACGACACCGCACACCCGACGGCAAGGATCAGCCACGCCTGCGACGGCATGGAAACCCCGCCCTCATTCAGATATTTCGCGAACCCGATCGCTTTGATTCCGCTCGCACCGAACATGACCGGAATCGCCATGAAGAAGGAGAACTCCGCCGCCGCCGTGCGCGAGACGCCGAGCAGGATCGAACCGAGAATGGTGGAGCCGGAACGCGAGGTCCCCGGGATGAGAGACAGCACCTGAAACAATCCGATCATCCATGCCGTTCGCGGCGTGATGTCGTTGACCGCATCCACGCGCGGAAGGGTTCCCTTGTGCATCCGCTCGACAACGATGAACGCCACGCCGTAGGCAATCAGCGCAATCGCAACCACCATGCCGTTGTAGCACCAGCCGTCGATGTCCTTACCCGTGAACTTTTCCAGCAGTTTGTCGCCGAGGATTCCGACCACCGCCGCGGGGATTGAGGCGATGATCACCTTTCCCCAAAGCCGCCAGACGTCCTTCTTTTCCGCGTCGGTCTTGCTCTTGCCGAACGGGATCAGCCGCCGCCAGAACATGACGATGACGGCAAGGATCGCACCGAGCTGAATGACAACTTCAAACATCTCCCAAAACTCGCGCAAAAATTCCGCGTTGTCCGAGAAGGAAAACGGGAGCCATTCGCCCAAGAGGATCAGATGCCCCGTGGAGCTGACGGGAAGCCATTCCGTGATACCCTCCACGATTCCGTATAAGATTGCTTTGAACCATTCTATGATTTGCATCAGTCATTTCCTTTCCGATTTCAAAATGATTTTTTAAGTTGATCCGGCGGGCGGACGTCCAGCCCCCGCGCGGTTCCGGCGCGGAGAATGTCGCCCTCCTTCACGTCAAACGGTACACGCGCCCAATAGATCATGGACGGATGCGGCGTAGAGGAGATCGCCTCGCCATCGGGACTGTACAACTCGGTCACGTCAAACGCTCTGCCGATCCGCCCCGGCGAGACCAATTCCGCGGTCTCCCCGGCGCTGACCTTGTTGCGCTGAACGAAACGGTACAGCCGTCCGCCGTCGGTCACCTCGCGGATGCCGCACCCGCGCAGGGTCTCCGCTTCCTCTTTATGATATTCGGTGGCGGTGGAGAAATATGCTTTTTCGCGCAGGTAACCGCAGGTGTTGACCAATTGCGGATCGTCCATCGGCTTCGCGAAGAAGAACCCCGTTCCGTACGTGCGGTGCGAAACGCTCTCCAGCTCGGTCAGCCAAGCCGGATCAAAACGATAACCCGCCGGATCAGCGAGATACGCGTCGATCGCCATGCGATAGGCGTTTGTAACAACGGCGGTATAATAGGCGCTCTTCATCCTGCCCTCGATCTTGAAGGAGGTTGCCCCGCTCGCGATCAGCTCGGGAATATACTCGATCATACAGAGGTCCTTCGAGGACATGATGAAGGTTCCGAGGTCGCTCTGCTCGATGCCGATCGGTTCGTCCGGGCGCTTTTCCTCAATCAGATGGTAATTCCACCGGCAGGGCTGGGTGCAGGTTCCGCGGTTGCCGTCCCTGCCGTTGAGCGCGTTCGCGAGCAGGCATCTGCCGCTGTACGACACGCACATCGACCCATGGACAAACACTTCCAGCTCGATCGCGGGATCCAGCCCCGTGCGAATGGCGCGGACTTCCTCCAGCGTCAGTTCCCGCGCCAGCACCAGCCGTTTCGCGCCCAGCGCAGCATACGCCCGCGCCGACGCCGAGGAAACCACCGACGCCTGTGTGGAAACATGGATCTCCATGCCCGGAATAATCTCCTTTACGGTTGCCATCGCGCCGAGATCGGCAACGATCATTGCGTCGATGCCGGCGTCCGCAACCTCCGAGAGAAACGACCGCAGGGCGGGATATTCGTCCTCGTGCGGCATGGTGTTGACGGTCAGGTAGAGCTTCTTGCCGCGGTCGTGAACGTACTTCACGGCTTCGTGAATCTCCTCCGCCGTGAAATTGTCCGCCGCCGACCGCATCCCAAACGCTTTGCCCGCGCAGTAGACCGCGTCCGCTCCGTAGAGCACCGCCGCCTTCAGTTTTTCAAAATTCCCCGCAGGGGAGAGTAATTCTATCATATAAGACCTCGGGGAGAGGGAGAACTTCTTGAAAGAAGTTCTCCCTCTCCCCGAACCTCTTTCCTTTTCAGAACTTTATAAAGCAGTTATTTCAGGACGGATTGGATCAATTCCACCCGTTCTTTGGCTGATTGAATCTGTTTCTCGGCAAATCCCTTTTTATAGACTTCCAAAAGGATCGTTTTCGTTTCTTCGTTGACCTTCAATTCCGACGGATCAGCAGATGCGCGGTAAAGCGTTTCCACCAACATTGTCAAATCGGTTGCATCGCCCTTGTCATACTTGCTATTTTGATACATGGCACGCATAACCGCGCCCTGTCGGGTCGCTTCGGTGGTGTCGGGCGTCTCTTTGGCAAGCTCTTCCACAAGCGCATGGTATGCCGCCGCAAACGCATTTCCGATTTCATTCTTTTGCGTTTTGTTTTGCTGATAAAGCGTCCAACACCCGTATCCCAAACCGACGATCAACAACAGCACAAGCACCTTGCGCAACAACTTTTTGAAAAACACGGTTTGTCATCCTCTCTAATGATTTCATTTTCCCCAGCGTTTGCTTTTACGGGAAGTGGGGAGGGGTTCGGAGAGGGGCGGAACCTGCTTTTCGCACGAAAAGGGGGTTCCGCCCCTCTCCGAGGTCTTCTTTCTCCCTTACGGCGTCAATCGGTTGGGACCGCGGAAGAGGAATTCGGCTTCCTTGATGGAGAGCCCGAGAAAGAGCATGGTCAGGCGGTCGATGCCGATGCCGAAACCGCCGTGGGGCGGGCAGCCGTAGCGGAAGAACTGGAGATAAAACTCCACGTCCTTGCTCAAACCCTTTTCCTCGGCTTGCGCTTTGAGAATCTCATACCGATGCTCGCGAACGGCGCCGGTCGTGATCTCGCAGCCGCGCCAGATCAGGTCGTAGCCCATCGGGACGCCGCGTGCGTCGCGCATATGGTAGAAGGCGCGTTCCTTCGCGTCGTAATCGGTGACAAACAGGAACTCGCTGCCGTACTTCTCCATCGAGAATTTCGCGCAGAGGTGTTCCGCGTCGGTGGTCAGGTCGCCCTTGGCGTCCTCGGAAACCGTATAGCCGTAGCGGGTCTCCAACTCTGCGTAAAGATCCTTCAGTTTGATGCGCGGGAAAGGCGTTGCGGGGACGACCACTGGCTTGCCGAACAGCTCCTCGATCTGCTTGCCGTACGCCGCGGCAACCTTGCCGAACGCGTAGGCGATCAGCTCCTCCTCCATCTTCATCACATCCTCGGCGGAGGTGACATAGCTGAACTCGAGATCGAAGCCGGTGAACTCGGTGGCGTGCTTGTTGGTATAGGACTTTTCGGCGCGGAAGACGGGTCCGGTCTCGAAGATGCGGTCCAGCCCCGCCGCCATCGCCATCTGCTTATAGAACTGCGGGGACTGGGCAAGATATGCCTTGGTGTCGAAGTACTTGACCTCGAACACGTCCGACCCCGATTCGCTCGCCGCACCGATAAGCTTGGGCGTGTGGATCTCGAGGAACCCGCGCTCAATCAGAAACTCGCGCATGGACGCCGTCAGAAGCGTTTGCAGCTTCAGCATGAGCTGGTTGCGGTCGCGGCGCAGGTCGATCCAGCGGTAGTCCATTTTGGAGTCGATCTCGGAATCCTCCTTGATCGGGAGCGCGTCGGCAATCGACTCGACCGTCAGCGCGTCGGGCAGAATCTCCACGCCGCCGAGCTTCACATATTCGTTGGCAACCGCCTCGCCCTCAACCGTTACCACCGAATGGATGGTGAGCGCGTCCACCTTGGCGGCAAGCTCGGGATACTTCTCCTTTTCGAGCGTGACCTGCATTTTGCCAGTGATGTCCTTGATGACGAGAAACGCCATTGTGCGCTTGTTGCGCAGATTTTCCACGAAACCCGCGATCTTCACGCGCGTTCCCGGAACAATGTTTGCGATGTAGGTTCTTTCCATGGTGTTTTCCTCTCTTTTGGGTTCAGATGGGTTGCCCCGCCGCGTTGAAGAGCGGGAGCTTTTCCAGATAAATCAGATCCTCGCGGTCCTGCGCGTCGCCCTCAGCAAGAATCGCCATTCTGCCGCAGACGATGCCGCCCGCTTCCGCAACCAGCTGCTCAAGCGCACGAAGCGACTCGCCCGTGGAGATCACGTCATCCACAATCAAAATCCGCTTTCCCTTCATGATCGCCGCGTCGGCAACATCGAGGTAGAGATGCTGTTCCTTGGCGGTTGTGATCGAGCGAACCTTCACGTCCATTACCCCGGTCATATAGAGCTTTGGCGCTTTGCGGGCGAGGAAGTACTTTTGGTTGCCCGCGAGCCGCGCCATCTCATGGACGAGCGGGATCCCCTTCGCCTCGGCGGAGATCAGGTAATCATACGCCGGTGCGCGGTCGAGCAGAGCTTTGGCGCAGGCGGTGGTCAGCTCGGGGTCGCCGAAGATCACAAAACCCGCAATCTGAAGGGTTTCATTCAAAGGGCAGATCGGCAGGTCGCGCTCGCAACCGGCAATGTTCATGTGGTAATACTTCTGTGACATGGTCAACAATCCTCTTTTCTTGATATTCTGAATGATTGAATGTGTCAAAATTCGACGCGAATCCGCTCCACCGTCTCGCCCGCGAGGGCTTCCTCGACCAGCTCCGCAAACGGAAGCCGGTTTTGCTGAGCGAGAACGTCCGCCAAAACGGGTTTGGTTTTGGGATGGCGCGGGGTAAAGACCGTGCAGCAATCCTCATAGGGCTGGATCGAAGTTTCAAACGTCCCGATCCGCCGCGCGACCGAAATGATCTCTTCCTTATCCATCCCGATGCAGGGGCGGAACACGGGAA
>CAKJZF010000007.1 GCA_918290775.1 Clostridiales bacterium
CAGAAAGGAGCGATACCATCCCGCAACCGATGTCCAAAAAGGCACCGAATGGCTCAAGATGGGTCACGCGGGCGGGTATGAGATCGCCGACGCGGAGCGTTGAGAGATATTCGCGGCGGCAATCCTCCTGCGCCAAACGACGGGAGAGAACGGCAACCGTTTCGCTCCCTCTATGTTCCAACCCCAACACACGAACCGCAACCGCTTTGCCGACGCGGGAAATCACGGCAATGTCCTTTTGCGCTTCGTCCGCGCGTCGCAGCAAAACCTCTTCGGCGGCAATCACGCCCTGAATCCCGCCGAAATCCACATGAAGGGTCAGATCCTCGTCGCAGAGCGTTACAGTTCCTTCTACAATGCGGTGGGACGCAATCGCGCGTTCCAAACCGGCGAATGTGGAAGTCAGTTCGCGATTTTCCGAGGTATTGAGCAGAGTTCCTTCCGGCAAATACATTTGCATCTTTTTGTTCCTCTCTTTTTCAGATCAACCGCCAAAGGCGGTTTTTGTTTTATCTTATGAGAAAAAGAGGAGAAAAATGACAAACCGATCGTTCAAAATCCCGTTTTTCGGTTGACAAGTTCCCATTCCGATGTTATAATAGGAATAGTTACAGTGTATCGCAGAGGGGGTGCGCATCGTGTTTGTCATCCGTTTGGCGGATTTGCGCGTGGCGATCAACAATCGCTATCCTTTTGTCGAGCGCCAGTGCAAGGCGTATTTTGCCGAAGGGGAAAGCGCCGATTTTGCCGTTTCGGTCAGCGAGGAGGAAATTCTCGAAGAGCAGAAATTCGGAAACTTTCCGGCGGGGTATTGCGAGAGCATCTGCCTCTATCGGCACATCTGCGAGATCATGCCAGTCTATGGGGTGTTTATCATGCACTCGGCGGTCATTGAGGTGGACGGAAGGGCATACGCGTTCACCGCAAAAAGCGGCGTCGGTAAATCCACTCATCTCTCACTTTGGATCAAAAACATCCCGAACGCACGCGTACTCAACGGAGATAAGCCGCTCTACCGCGTTTGCGGGGACGGAACGATTATCGCCTACGGGACTCCGTGGAACGGGAAGGAAAACTGGGGTTACAACGGGAAAGCACCGCTTGCGGCGATCTGCTTCATCGAGCGGGGCGAGACCAACGCTATCCGCCCGGCAAGCGAAGAGGAAATCGTGGCGCGTTTGATGCATCAGCTTTACCTGCGCGGAGACCGCGCGTCGGTCAACCGACAGCTTGCTCTTATGGACGCGCTGGTTCATGCTGTCCCGTACTATATTCTGTCCTGCACCATATCCGATGAAGCGGCATGGCTTTCCTATCAAACCATGAGCCGCACCTAAAAAAGGAGGAAAACACCATGCAGATCAAACCGGATTTCACCATTCAGAAGGTGGGAAGCACCTACATTGCCGTTGCCGTCGGCGAAACCAGCAAGACCTTTCATGCCATGATCAAGCTCAACGAAACGGGAGCGTTTCTTTGGAACCTCCTCGCCGAACGGGATCTGACCGAGGATGAATTGACAGACGCGCTCCTCGGCGAATATGAGATTGATCGCGAGACCGCCGCGCGTGACGTAAAGCGGATTGTGGAAGCTCTTACAGCAAACGGGGTTTTGCAATGAGCCGAAACATTGAGGAGCAGCTCGACGCGGAGGGGTTTTACGTTAGCACCACAGTCGGGTGGAGTATGTTCCCCATGTTGCGCAACCGGCGCGATCGCGTGGTGGTTCGGACGATCGGAGAGAGACAGTTGAAGAAATATGATCTCCCGCTCTATCGCCGACCGGACGGGAAATATATCCTGCATCGCATCATCGGCGTCAAGGACGGTTGCTATATCATCCGCGGGGACAACACCTACCGGAAGGAACACGTCCCGCCTACATGGATCATCGGGTATGTGGAGGAATTCTACCGCAACGGAAAACGCCATAGCGTCAGCGGCAAGGGGTATCGGTTTTATGTCCGGCTTTGGCAGTTTCTGTACCCGTTGCGTGCGGCTTTCGTCGGCGGGAAACGCCTTTGTGCGGGGGTATTCCGCAAATTGTTCCGCCGCAAACAAACAACGCCATCCGATTGAGGATGGCGTTGTTTGTTTGCGGCGGAAGGGTCAGTCGGCGGGCGGTTCGTCCTCGGCGTAAGCTTTGGTTCCGCGCAGGCGCGACGCAGGCTTGAACCCGTCAATCTCGCCGCGCTGGATGGCACCGAAGATCCGATAACGCAGACCCTTGCTGTCGCGTTCAAGACCGGCAAGCAGGCGTTTCATCGCCTCGCGCTCGGTATTCCCGTCGGCAGGGCAAGGGGATTTGATCACTGGAAGGTTCACCTTTTGCGCAAAGTAGCGGATGTCCTTTTCCGGCAGATAAAGCATCGGTCGGATCAGGCGGATTCCGGTGCGGGAGAGGTCGGTGACCGGGGAAAAACAGCCGATCCGCCCTTCGTAGAAAAGGTTGAGCATAAAGGTTTCCACCGCGTCGTCAAAATGATGACCGAGCGCCACCACATTGCATCCGATGTCCCGCGCCGCGTTGTGAAGCGCACCGCGCCGCATCTTTGCGCAAAGCGAACAGGGATTTGGTTCATGGCGAACATCGAAAACGATGTGTGAAATCTCGGTTGGTACAACGGTGTACGGCACATTCAGTTCGACGCAGAGCCGACGGATCGGATCCAGATCCATCCCCGCGGCGAACCCCATGTCCACCGTAATCGCAAACAGCTCAAACGGGATCGGATAGAAACGGCGCAGTTCGGCAAGCGCACAAAGAAGCGTCAGGGAGTCCTTTCCCGCGGAAACTCCAACGGCGATCCTGTCACCCGCGCGAATCATGCCGTAGTCGTCAACGGCTCTGCGCGTATAGCTTAAAATACGTTTGATATGTTCCATCAGTTTCTATGTGACAAAAAGAGAACGGGGACCGAACGGCGCAAGAACAACAGCCTTGCCAACGGCGCAGGCTTTGTCCCGGGCGGTAACGGTCCCGTTGGGTCTCTGATTTATTCGGCGTCGGTATTTTCGGTGTCAAGTTCTTTGGCGGGAGTCTCTTCGACAACCGCTTCCGCTTCGTTTTCTTCGGCAATCGCCTCTGCGGCGGCTTCCTCTGCGGCAGCGGCTTCCGCTTCTGCCTTTGCCGCCTTCAGCTTTTTCATGTGTTTCATTTCATAGGCGACGGCGCAAGCGGTTGCGGCGATGCCTGCGATAATCGCAATCTTCAAAACCTTGTTTTTCTTTTTGCAGTCTTTCATGGCGTTTATCTCCTTTGAAAATGGATTACTGGATAAGTTGCCCGCTGTCCGGAAAAGCGCAGGATCCGTAGATCCGTTCTGCTTCCGCGGTCATCACGCGTGCGGACGCGGGGTTGTTCGGGTCTGCAGGCTCATAGAGAAACAGCGGGGGGAGAACACGCAACGACGGGGAGGCATCCTTGACCGCTTCGGTCAGCACCGCGCAGGGCGGAGAGAACCGGTCGGCATGGACAAATACCGTTCGCTTCGGTTCCAATTGGTTGGCGTGCAACGCGGTGTAAAGCTCGGAAAGCCGCTCTGCCCGCCAAACGGTCACAAACCGACCGCCGGTTGAGAGCAGATGGGAAGCACAGGCACAAAAATCGCCAATCCCGCCGAACAGCTCATGACGTGCGATTTCTTTTTCCTTCGCGATGTTTCCGCGTCCGGATCGAACAGGCAGATAGGGCGGGTTGGAAACGATCAGCGCAGGGGAAACCGGAAGATCCTTCGGGTGGATCGAGCGGACGTCGGCGCAAATTGCCGTGAGACGGTCAGAGAGACCGTTGAGCGCGGCGTTGCGTTCAATCAGGTCGGCGTAATCGGGTTGAATCTCCACCAATGCCGCGCGGCGAATTTTTTCCGTGCGTGCAAGCAGGAGCGAGACAATTCCTGTTCCTCCGCCCAATTCAACGGCGTCGGCGCGGGGCATGGGACGAACGAAAGCGGCGAGCAGATACGCGTCGGTTCCAAAGGTCAGTCCCTTTTTCTTTTGAATCAGCCGTAACGATTCGTTGACAGTATCAAGCCGTTCATCCGAACCGATCGGCGAATCATGGTTCATTTCAGAGTCTCCGTGGAGGCGGTTTATCAAGGAGAACGGAGCAGACAAAACGTCTGCTCCGCCACGGTTTGCCGAAGACGTAATCAAGCCTCGGCGGGAGCACCGACGGGACATATGTCAGCGCAGGAACCGCAACTGATGCACTTGTCGGGGTCAATCACATACTTGCCGTCGCCTTCGCTGATCGCTTCAACGGGGCACGCTTCCGCGCAAGCACCGCAGGCTACGCAGTCATCGGAAATTTTGTATGCCATGGTTCTATCCTCCTATGTAGATTGGTTTCCGTTTGGTTTCGGGGCATCCAGATGCGCTTTTTGACAGGCTTTTGCACCTGCAAGAAGCAATTTTCAGCGCCGGATCCGATACCAATTTTATTCTATCATATTTTTTCGATTTTTCAACCCATTTTTGAAAAAATTTTCGTTTTTTTTACAAATGAACGGTCAGGATTCCGTTTTTTCGGGTCTGCCGTGCTTTTCGAAAGCGATCACAGTCACCTCCGACCGCGCATACTGCCTGGGTGCGTCCTGATCCTTCAGCGCAACGCGAACGGTCGCGGCGATGGGGTTATTTCCGATGACCTCGCCGATTCCGTCCAGGGTTTGCACCGTGGAACCAACGGGCGGAGTCAGGCGGATCTCCGCGGCGTAGGATTCGGTTTCATACCGCAGACAGCACATCAACCTGCCGCAGGCGCCGGAGATTTTTGCCGAGTTGAGCGAAAGCCCCTGTTCCTTCGCCATCTTGATGGACACCTGAACGAAGTCCGAAAGGAAGGACGCACAGCAGAGCGGGCGACCGCAGGCGCCGAGACCGCCGAGCAGCTTTGCCTCGTCGCGAATACCGATCTGACGAAGCTCGATGCGCGTGCGGAAAATGCCGGCGAGATCCTTGACGAGATCACGGAAGTCCACGCGCCCCTCGGAGGTAAAATAGAAAATCAATTTGGCGTTGTCAAAGGCGAACTGCACGTCGATCAGTTTCATCTCGAGCTTGTGTTCCGCGGCTTTCTGACGAAAGATTTCGGCGGCTTCCTTTTCGCGCTCGCGATTTTCTGCGTTGCGTGCAATGTCCTCCGGGGTCGCTACGCGGATCAACGGACGGAGCGGCGTTGTAAGCGTTTTTTTACTGACGATCCGATTTCCGAACGCGACCTCTCCAAACTCGGCGCCGCGAGCCGTATCGACAACCACCGAATCTCCGGCGTGTACGGTTTTTCCCTTCGGATCAAAGAAGTAGGCTTTACCGGACGACCGGAACCGAACGCCGATGATTTCGGCGCGATCGTCGGGAGCAATTTCGGCGGACGAAAAAACAGCGGGCAGGGGGGAGAGCAACTCCTCCTCGCTGACGGTGATTTCAACCGATTCCGCATCGGTCTCGGCAACCGTTTTTGCGGGTGACGGGACAGAGGGGGAGAGCGCGTCGGAGATCGACGCGGATCCGTTTGCGGGAACCGATCCGTCGGCAGCTTGCAGGACG
>CAKJZF010000008.1 GCA_918290775.1 Clostridiales bacterium
CGTCAGACCGATCAGACAACCTGCCAGCCCGAGCCATGCAGCCAACAGAACCAGCCCCAAACGAACGTAAAAAACCGCCGCACGCAAGCGCGGGATCATCAGTCCTGCAATCCCGCTGATGGCGACCACAATCAACATGGATGCGCTGATCAGCCGTGCTTCCACCGCCGCCTCGCCAACCACAAGTCCACCGATGATACCGAGCGTATGCCCGAGGTTTTGCGGCATTCGTGCGCCGGTCTCCTTGAGGATCTCCAACACGAGGATGAGCAACAGACATTCCGCCAGCGAGGAAAACGGGACGCCGCCGCGCGTCCCTGCCGAGGAAAGCAGAAGAAAGGTCGGCAAAAGCCGCTGATGATGGGTCAGGAGAGCCAGATAGACCGCCGGCACCGAAACGGTCAGAAGAAAGCATACATACCGCAACAGCCGCCCAATGGACGAAACCCAAAAGTTGAGATAGTAGTCCTCGTCGGTCTGAAAATTCTCCGCAAAGAGGTACGGCACGGTCAACACGACCGGCGTGCCGTCCGCCACGACGGCAACCCTTCCCTCCAACAGCTTTGCGGCAACCACGTCGGGGCGTTCGGTGGTGCCAACGGTTTTGAACACCGAGCGTTTCCCGTCGCGGATCAGCTCGCTGATATAGTTGGTGTCAAGGATTCCGTCAATGTCAATCGTCCCGATCCGTTTTTTGACCTCCTCCACCAATCGCGGGGAGACGAGCGATTGCAGGTAGCAGACGTAAACCGCCGTTCCGCTCCTTCTCCCGACGCGCATCGGCTCCATGCAAAGATCCGCGGTTCGCAGCTTGCGGCGGATCATTGAGAGATTCGGGATTGCCGCTTCGTCGAATCCCTCGCGCGGCCCTTGCAAAACGCTTTCGTTCTGTGGCTCCTGAATCCCGCGGGTGCGGAACCCCTTTGCGTCGATATGCAGCGCATTTCCGCTCCCTTCAAACAGCAGAACAACCTCCCCGTACAGCATGGAAGAGACCAATTCCTCAAACCCGTTTGCCCCTTTGACCTCTCCCGCCCAAACCACGGCTTCCGCGGCGTAGGACGCGGGATCCTGATCCCGGTCGGCAGGAGACGCGGTCATCAGCGGTCGGACAACCGCTTCGTGGATCATTGTGGAAGAAACCATGCCGTCCAAATACAGGATGGCACAACGGATCCCGAATCCCGAACAAAAGACCCGATGACGAAAGGTGCCGTCCCGCCGGAACCGCTCGCGGAAGCGATCGAGATTGCCGCCCAAGTCGCTGCCGATTATTTCCATCATCACCACTTCCTTTCCAAAGAAAGTATTGACCGTCCCGTGCCCGGGCATACAAAAAGCCGCCGAAAGGTTGTGTTCTATCGGTATCTCATTATAAAACAAAGAGTGGCATAGCGGGGATGCTATACCACTCTTCGTTGAGGGGACGAACCCCTTCAAAAGATATTTCCCGGAATCATTTCCCCATCAGCACGACGGGGACATACCCGTTCGTCGGGAATCCCTGCTCACGAACAATCAGAAGTAGTTCGTTGACAGGTTGAACCAACTCCCCTGCCGTGATCTCAAAATCTGCTTCCATGGGGATCAGCCCGTGCTTTGTCGGATACGTAAGCGTGAACGCACGCGGTCCGCTGACCGTGAATCCCTCCGGAAGAACCCATTCGAAATCAAGGTTATGGCGTTTTCTGCCGTATACCGTCCAGTCGCTGGCAAAATCCATATGCATCCGAACCGTTTCGCCCGGACGAATATTCGGCTCGCTGCCAAAGCTGACAGTTGCCTCCACATTGATGAACTTGACGGTATAGGAGAACGGCTTCAGTTTGGAAAGTGCCTCGCGTGTTTCCCTGCTTGCAAGGTAACGCTCGGCAATGTCGGCGGGAACTTCATCAGCGTCGGCAAAGACAACCGATGTCTCCTCGGTCGCCCCCCGGTTTGCCTCAAGCATGACGGGCGACAGGCGGACAACATCATCGGTTAGCTCGGTGCAGGACTCTGGAAATTTCATACCGATGGCGCGGTTGAGCGAAAGGGTCACAATCGCGTCACCGATGTGTTCTCTCCAATCGACGGGGATCGCGGCGGTTCCGCCTAGAATGCCGAGCGTTGCCCCAACCGTAGCGGCGGTGCAATCGGTGTCATCGCCGCAATTAATGGCGGTAATCATCGTCTTTTTGAAGTCCCCCTCTCCATACAGCAAACCGATGACCGCGTAGGCAACATTGGACGGCGCCTCGAACCAACCGTTTCCGATGTCTGCGTTCATCAGCCGGGTTACCTCGCGTGCCTCCATCGGCGGGAGCTTCTGATCATAGCATTCCATCGCCTTACGGATGCTCTTTGCCACGCGGCATTCTTCGGGAATGCGCGAAAGCCCAATCTCGATAATACCACGAATATCGGAAACCGTAAACGCCGCGCTCTGCATTGCCGCGACAAACGCCGCCGCAAAGGTTCCCTCCCCTGCGCCGTGATCAACCTTTCCATCCTCAATCGCATACTTTGCCGCAACGTCGGGAAGCCCGGGCGCCAAGGTTGCCCAAACCTCAGTGCGGATCCACGCGCCGTTGGAATCGCGCCAGTCGTTCTCATAATCGCCAGCAAGCGGCGGCAGTAAGCCGCGTCTCATGTTCGCTTTTCCAATGCCGTACTCATTCCAATAGGCAACGACGTAGCTCAACCAAAAATCGCCGAGGCGTTTGCAATCCAATCCCCAGGGACCCGTTTTTTCAACGGCACGAAGCCAGACCAGCTGCAGATCGAGGTCGTCATTCGGCAAAACCTCGCCTGCTTTGGTGGCATACCCTTTTACGTCAAGCATCTCATGTGTTCCCTCATACGGTGCGCCCATGGTACCCCCGATGTTTTTGCCGATCCAGCAGGCAAGAACACGATCGCGATATGTTTCTCTGTTCAATTTCATAAAAAGAACCCCTTTCGATGAATCATTTTCGTGTAAGGCGTTTCCGCATTACACTATCATGATACCACACGAAAGGCGTTCTTTCAATTCTGTTTTTTTACTTCGGATGTTCCCTTTTTTTACTTCATTTGGGCGCGATATTCACCCGGGGTCATACCGCATTCCCGTTCAAATGCCCGATAGAGAGCGCTGTACGTCTGAAAACCGCAGGTAAGCGCGATCTGTGCCACAGTGTCATCGGTCTCCTTCAGCCGTTGCTTCGCAAGTTCCATCCGTCTCATGGCAACATAGGAGATCAGCGAGGTGCCGAATTTCTCCTTGAATGCGCGGCTGAAATAGGAAGGATTATAGAAACACTGCTTTGCCAGTGCAGAGAGGGTCAGCGGCTCGCTGAGATTATCCTCGATGTAATCCCGGATGGTCTCCCAAACATCCTTGGTCGCCTCGGCAGGTGCGGGAAGCGTCTTGCGCAAAATTTCGGCAATCAAAATATTCATATAGCTCTCCAACACCCGCTCCACCGACGGTTGCATGGTGTCGTATTCCTGCAGCATCGTGTGCAGAATCCATTCGATCCGCTCCCGCTCCGCGCCGGAAAACCGAACTCGCCCGCTTTCGGCTTCCCTTCGCATTTCATCGAATGCCGTCAGCGCAAGTATTCCAAATGCGTTTTCGGGAACGATTAACCGCTCGGCCGGAAGCTCGGGCGCAAAGCAGATATTGTAATAGGAAAAATGCTCGTCCGCCTCAAAGGAATGCGTACTTCCGTAATTGAGGAAGAGCAGGTCTCCCCTGCCAACACGAAAGCAATCTCCGTTCACGGTTTCAACGGCACTTCCCGACGCTACATAGACGATTTCGATGAAATCGTGGGTGTGTACACCATCGGAATTTCCGCTGACTCTGTAAAAAATGTGAATCGGGATGCCATGCCGCATCATCCGATTGGTCGTATACCGTTTCATGTGTCACGCTCCCCGATTCTCGCCATCTCCCGCTGTGCCATCACAAGCCCATGGTAGATGCCTTGTTTTTTCATCAGTTCCTCATGTGTGCCGCTCTCCGCAACCTTTCCGCGATCCAAAACAACCAGTCGCGTGGCATTGCGAAGCGTGGAAAGCCGGTGCGCGATGGCAATGGTGGTTCTGCCCCGGCAGAGCGTCCGCAACGCGTCCTGAACCAGCTTTTCGGTCTCGGTGTCGAGCGACGCGGTCGCCTCGTCGAGGATCAGAATTTTCGGATCATGCAGCAGTGCGCGTGCGATGGAAATGCGTTGGCGCTCGCCGCCTGAAAGCGTATACCCCCGCTCGCCGACGTAGGTGTTGTAGCCGTCCGGCAACCGAACGATAAACTCATGCGCTCCCGCCGTTTTCGCCGCGCGGATGATTTCCTCCAGCGTGGCATCCGGCTTTGCGTAGGCAATATTTTGTTTCACCGTTCCCGTAAACAGGAAGTTTTCCTGCAGAACCACGCCCATGTGCCTGCGCAGCTCTTCCTGCGGGATGTTGCGGATGTCCACCCCGTCGATCAGGATTCTGCCGTCGTTCACGTCATACATTCGCAGGATCAGGTTGATCAGGGTGGTTTTCCCGACCCCCGACTTGCCGACCAGTCCCACAAACTCTCCCGCACCGATTCGGAGGTTGAGGTCATGCAGGACGTCATCCCCGCCCTCGTAGCCGAAACGGACATTCTCAACCGTGATCTCGCCGTTCCATGCCGGAAGAATCGGTTGTTTGCTGTCGGAAATCTCCTCCGGCTCGTCGAGCAACTCATAAACGCGCGTGAGCGACGTCATCATCATCATGATCTGCCGCGGGAGGCGCGTCAGCATGGTAAGCGGTCCGTAGAGCATACTTGCATAGGAGGAGAACTGCGACATCTCGCCCGCCGTCATCACGCCCTGCAGCATTCGCCGCCCGACATACCAAAGAAGCACATATTCTCCGATCCCCATGAGAAAATCGAGCAGAGGCATCAGAACCGCCCAAATCTTTTCCTGCCGCAATTCTGCGTCCCGCTCCGCCGCCGCCATGCCGACAAACCGATCTTCTTCCCTCTTCTCCATCCCGTAGGATTTAACCACACGGATGCCCGAAAAAATATCATGAAGAATCGCGCTTCCCTGCGCGTTCAGTTCCCGGCGCCGACGGAACAGCCCATGCATGAACCGCCAAAAGGTACGGAACGCAAGCGCAACGAACGGCGCAGGTACTAAAAGCAGCAATGCAAGCCGCCAATCGCGGATAAACAGATAGACCGAAACGCCGACCAGCACCAGCAACTGCTCTACAAGTGACGGTAGCTGATTGATCAAAAAATGTTTGATCCGTGCGGTGTCGCCGTTGACGCGCTGCATCAACTCGCCCGTGCTGTTCTCCGAGATTTTGGAGATCGAGAGCGATTGGATTTTACGGAACACCGTGTCCCGCAGGCGAACGATCAAACGGTTGCCCGCCGTTGTCAGAAACCAACCTCTGACGATTCGCACCACCACGCGGAACGCGTAAACCGCGAGGATGGTGAAGATCAGACCGATGAACCCTGCTAAAAACGCGGAACCGTTGTCATTTCGGATATAATCGTCCACAAGATTGCGGTTCAGGGCGGGTAGCAGGATACTGATTCCCGTGGTTCCGAAGAAGAGCAGAACCGTGACCGCGAGAAATTTCCACTCGGGACGCGACATTCCGAGCAGACGCAAAAGCACCTGCCTCCGGTTGTTTCTCCCATTCCGTCGGTTCGGCGTTTCCGGCGCGTCCGCCTCCGTCTCAACGCCCTCGGCAAGCTCGCGGATTCTGCTGTTTACCGCCCGCGCGAAACGCACTGCGTCCCGTTGCGCCCGATTGTCCGC
>CAKJZF010000009.1 GCA_918290775.1 Clostridiales bacterium
GGGGGTGTACGCCTGATGATTAAGAATCTGGAACAACTCGAACAGTACTCCAAGAAGTGTACCGACTGTCTGGAGGCTAAACTCAAGGGCGAGGACGGCAAACGGCACGTCGTCGTCTGCGGCGATACCGGGTGCCTTGCTTCGCACTCCGGCGAGATCATCGAAAAGTTTGAAAAGATGATCGAAGAGAAGAAACTCGGGGACAAGGTGACCGTCAACCGCGTCGCCTGCTTCGGTTACTGCTCGCAGGGTCCTTTCGTCAAGATTTATCCCGAGGAGACCACTTATCGCGCCGTCAAGGTTGAGGACGTTACCGAGATCGTGGAATCCGACCTCATCGGCGGTAAGATCGTCGAGCGTCTGCTTTACGTGGACGAGAAAACGGGGAAGAAGGTCGTCAAGCAGGACGATATCCCCTACTATGAGAAACAGGTGCACATCGCCCTTCACGGCTGCGGCAGCCTGAACCCCGAGAAGATCGAGGAGGCGTTCGGCGAGGGCGCGTTCAAGGGTCTTGCGCGGGCTCTTACGATGGATCGTCAGGACGTCATCGACGAGATCCTGAAATCCGGGCTCCGCGGCCGCGGCGGCGGCGGTTTCCCGACCGGGCGCAAATGGCAGTTCGCCTACGCGCAGCCCGAGGGGACCAAGTACGTCGTCTGCAACGGCGACGAGGGCGACCCCGGAGCGTTCATGGACCGTGCGATCCTCGAAGCCAACGCCCTGACGGTCATCGAAGGTATGATGATCGCCGGCTACGCCATCGGGGCGCAGAACGGTTACTTCTACATTCGCGCGGAGTACCCGATCGCGGTCGCGCGTCTGAAACTCGCGATCAAGCAGGCGGAGGAACTCGGGCTGATCGGCGATAACATCCTCGGCACGAACTTCAGCTTCCGCGTGCACATCCGTCTCGGCGCCGGCGCGTTCGTCTGCGGCGAGGAAACGGCTCTCCTGAACTCGATCCAGGGACAGCGCGGTATGCCGCGTCCCCGTCCTCCGTTCCCGGCTGTCAAGGGTCTGTGGGACAGCCCCACGATCGTCAACAACGTCGAGACGCTGGCGTGCGTTCCGTACATCCTCCGCGAGGGGTACGAGAAGTTCGCCGCGAACGGCACCGAGAGAAGCAAGGGCACCAAGGTCTTTGCGCTCGGCGGTAAGGTCAACAACGTCGGTCTCGTCGAGGTTCCGATGGGCACGACGCTCCGCGAGCTGATCTTCGACATCGGCGGCGGCGTTCCGAACGGCAAGAAATTCAAGGCGATCCAGACCGGCGGTCCTTCGGGCGGATGCCTGACCGAAGCCGACCTCGACGCCGAGATCGATTTCGACAACCTCGTTGCCCGCGGCTCGATGATGGGCTCCGGCGGCGCGATCGTTATGGACGAAGACAACTGTATGGTCGACGTTGCGAAGTTCTATATGGAATTCATCTGCGACGAGTCCTGCGGTAAGTGTTCGCCCTGCCGGATCGGCACCAAGCGGATGCTGGAAACGCTGACCAAGATCACCGAAGGCAAAGCGACGATGGAGGACCTCGACAAACTCGAGGAACTCGCCGCCCACATCAAGGCGAACTCGCTGTGCGCCCTCGGACAGACCGCACCGAACCCGATCCTCTCGACGCTCAAAGCGTTCAAAAACGAGTACATCGCCCACATCGTGGACAAGAAGTGCCCCGCGCACGTCTGCAAGGCGCTGATGAAGTACGAAATCGACAAGGAAACCTGCGTCGGTTGCGGACTCTGCGAGCGTCAGTGCCCCGTTTCCGCCATCTCGAAGACCGATTATACCGCGCCGGGTCACAAACTCCCGTCCCGCGTGATCGACTCCGACAAGTGCGTGAAGTGCGGTCTCTGCATGGCGTCCTGCAAGTTCAAGGCGATTTCCAAGAAGTAAGGGAGGATGCGATCAATGGCTATGGTAAATATCAAAATCGAGGGTGTGCCGTATCAGGTTGAGGCGGGCATCACCATTCTCGAAGCGGCAAAGCGCTGCGGATACGAGATCCCCACGCTCTGCGCGTTCAATAACGGCGAATGTTCCCGCGCTTCCTGCCGCGTCTGCCTCGTTGAGGCGACCGGTGCGAGAGGGTTGGTCGCGTCCTGCGTCTATCCCGTCGCGGAAGGCATGGAGATCAAGATCTCGAGCCCGAAGGCAGTCGCCGCGCGCCGTGCGTCGGTCGAACTGATCCTTTCCAACCACAACCGCAACTGCCAGGA
>CAKJZF010000010.1 GCA_918290775.1 Clostridiales bacterium
AGATCAGGTAGGCGGAACTCTTCTCGAATTGCGCCGTGATCTTCTCGCATTCGGCGTCGTCGTAGGCAAACCAGACCTTGCCGTCGGATTTGCGCTCGACCCGATACAGGGGCGGCATCCCGATATAGACGTGCCCCTCGAGGATCAGTTCCTTCATATAGCGGTAGAAGAAGGTCAGGAGCAACGCCCGGATGTGCGCGCCGTCCTGGTCCGCGTCCGCCAGGATAATCACCTTGTCGTAGCGGAGATTGGCGATGTTGAAATCGCGTCCGACCCCCGTCCCGAGGGCGGTGATGATCGAACGGATCTCCTCGTTTGCGAGCAGGGCTTCGAGACGGCGTTTTTCACTGTTGACCGGCTTGCCGCGCAGTGGAAGAATCGCCTGGAAGTTCCGGTCGCGTCCCTGCTTTGCCGATCCGCCCGCCGAATCGCCCTCGACGATGAACATTTCGTTTTTCGAGAAGTCGCGCCCGATGCTGGCGGCGAACTTGCCGACCAACGCCGTGACTTCCAGACTGTTCTTCTGACGCGCCAGGTCGTTCGCCTTCTTGGTCGCCTCGCGCACGCCGCGCGCCGCTTTGGCTTTTTCGAGCGCGGCTTTCACGACGGTCTGATTACTGCGGTTCTGCGTGTAGCGTCCGAGTTGCTCGGTGACGATGGTCTCGACCGCCGTGCGCGCCGAGATATTGCCCAGTTTGGTCTTGGTCTGCCCCTCAAATTGGGCTTCCTTCATCTTGACCAACAGGATGATCGTGATCCCCTCGCGCAGATCCTCGCCGATATAGTTGTCGTCCTTGTCCCTCAGTACGCCGAGTTCGCGCGCCGCGGTGTTGAAGACCTTGGTCAGGGCGGTCTTGAACCCGGTCTCGTGCGTGCCGCCCTCGGTGGTGCGGATGTTGTTGACGTAGGAGAGAATGGTCTCGTTATAGCCGTCGGTGTGCTGAATCGCCGCGGTCAGACGGATCCCTTCGGATTCCCCGGAGATCAGGATGGGTTCCTCGTAGAGGACCTTTTTGCCCTGGTGAAAGAACTTCATATAGTCGGTCAGCCCGTTCTTATAGCTGTACACGAAGAAGTTTTCGCCGTCGGTCTTGCGCTCGTCCTTGAAGGTGATGGTCAGCCCGGCGTTCAGAAACGCCAACTCGCGCAGTTTGTTCTGAATGGTGTTGAAATCGAAACGCACCGTGTTGAATACGCGGTCGTCGGGCATAAAGGTAACCGACGAACCGTGTCCCGGCACGTCGCGCCCGGTCACGCGGAGTTTGCGTTTCAGAACCCCGGAACGGACGTTTCCCTCCTCGTCCTCGGGGCTCTCGAATTCGATGCGGTAGCGTTTGCCGTCGCGGATCGATTCGGCGACAAGCCAACGCGAAAGGGCGTTGACGACAGACGCGCCCACGCCGTGAAGTCCGCCCGCGTAGGAATAACTCTTTCCGTCGAATTTCCCGCCCGCGTGCAGTTTGGTAAAGATCAGTTCGATGCCCGGCACCTGCTGTCCCGGATGAATATCGACCGGCATTCCTCGCCCGTTGTCGGTGACGGTGAGCGAGCCGTCCGCGTGGATCGAGACGTCGATTCTGTCGGCGTATCCGTTCGCCGCCTCGTCGACCGCGTTGTCC
>CAKJZF010000011.1 GCA_918290775.1 Clostridiales bacterium
GCGTTCCTTCGAGCGTGATGCCGCTATCGTCGCCGTGAACCGTTTCGGAGAGGGACGCGATCGGGGAAAGTGCGTCAAGCGAGATTGCCGCTTCCTCGGCGCAGATGCCGCAAAGCGCGGCAAGCTCTCCGATGCCTGCCTCTCGCCCTTCCTCGGTCAAAATGCGGTTTTTCTCCCGCATCAACGCCATTCCCTGCCGCCGGTAGACGCGGCTAATCTTGATCGGTCCGTCATCGCGGAGATGCCGCCGAATTTCTCCGACGATCAAAGGTACGGCATAGGTGGAGAAAAGCGTTCCATGGTCAGGAGAGAAGGATCGGATAGCTTTGATCATCCCAATGGTGCCGATCTGCATTAAATCGTTATATTCGGTTCCCCGCCCCAAAAAGCGAAGAACCACACTGCGGACAAGCCCCATGTTCTCTTCCACCAAGAGGGTCTCTGCGCTGCTGTCCCCCTGTCGGAACCGCTCTAATAGTACCTGATTGCGCTCATGAACGGTCGGCTGATCGACCATTTCCATTTCCCCTTTCATGGGATTATTTATGTAGGCGCTTGGTCAGGATGACGGTGGTTCCGCGCCCGATTCGACTGGTGACGCGAACCGAATCGCAGAAGCTCTCCATAACGGTGAATCCCATTCCGCTTCGCTCCCCTGCCGCATCGGTTGTGAAAAGCGGTTCACGTGCTTTTTTGACGTCGTCGATTCCGCATCCCCGATCTCGGATCTCGACCTGAACGATCCGACCCTCACAGAGTTTGACGTTGATGCGGATGTCGCCGACCGTATCGCGGTAGGCATGGACGATGCAGTTGGTAACTGCTTCGGAAACTGCGCATTTGAGATCGGCGATCTCAACGGCTGTCGGGTTGAGTTGCGAGCAGAAAGCGGCAACAGCGGCGCGCGCCATTCCCTCGTTGACCGAGAGAGACGGCAAGGTCATATCCAGTTCGTTCTCCACGCGGGCTGAAAAATCAACAGTTGATCTGGTCATGGGTTTAATTCCTTTCCTGTTTGGTATATTGAATGGCAATCATGCGTTCCATTCCCGCAAGTGACATCATCCTCGAGGCGGCGGGAGACGGATCGAGGACGGCAAATTTGCCGCCGTAGCGGCGGACGAGCGAAAAACGCCCCATAATTAGCCCCAGCCCGGAGCTATCCATAAAGTCGATGGCGGAGAGATCGAGCAGGACGCGGTGGGGACGCTCGGCAAGCAGTTTGTCGTCGATACGAGTACGGACGTCAACGGCGGAGTGATGGTCAATCTCTCCCCAAAGACGGATCACAAGCGCGTCGCCGGCGGATTCATAGACAATTTGATGGTTGGTTTTGATCATGTTGCTGAAAACTCCTTTCCAAAGGGGGATTGCTTGTCCATGTGCATCTATCATAGCACGGAAAAGGCGTAAAATTTGTCGCAATACGGAAGGCGGGAAGAAAAAAAGAAAAAAAGCCGACGGATTCAATCCGTCGGCTTTTTTTCTTTTTTGAAAGGTTGTCTCAGATCTGTTCCTTGACCTTGGAAGCCTTGCCTACTCTGCCGCGCAGATAGTAGAGCTTCGCGCGTCTGATCTTACCGACGCGAATCACTTCCACCTTCTCCACATTGGGAGAATGAATCGGGAAGGTCTTTTCCACGCCGACGCCGTAGGACACGCGTCTGACAGTGAAGGTCTCGGAGATCCCGCCGCCGTGCTTGGCGATGACGGTGCCTTCAAACATCTGGATTCTCTCTCTCGTACCCTCTTTGATCTTGTTATGAACGCGAACGGTGTCACCGATGCGAACCATGGGTACCTCTGTCTTTAATTGCTCGTTGGTAAAAGCCTCAATCTGATTCATGTTGAGTCCTCCTTGAAATCAGGTGTTCATGCGAGCATGCAGCGGACCACCATCGTAATAGAGCGCAAAACCGCGCAACAGAGGTATTATATCATATCCGAAACGGTTTTGCAAGTGTTTTTTAAAATTTTTTGAATTTTTTTCCGATTTATCGGGAAACGGGATTGATCAGAAGGCACCCACTTCTTCCCGGAATGCGTGCCCGGAATTTTCGCTGCCGTTTCTGGATTGTCAATTTTATTCTTCTTATGGTGTCAAAATCAAGAACAAGAATTGGAATCGTTTTTTATTTTGTCGAGAATGATCGGAAGCGCAGATGCCGAGACGAGCGATGTGATCGGTTCTCCGTTTGCCAGTCTCTCGCGAACCTCTGTGGAGCTTAACGCGGCAAAAGCTCCCTCCGAGCGGAAAAGTTCCGTGCGGAAATGCGGGTTGTGCGCACGGTTCCAGTCATCCTGCAAACGCTCATAGGCGAGGTCCCTTTCGTTGCGGTAGCCCTTGCAAACGGCGTCCGCCCCGAGGCGGTCAAAAAGGTCGATCAGCATCCCGCTATCCGCGATCACGCGGACATTCGGGAGATCACGCACCGTCGCCTCCGCGATTTTTACGCGTGTCCCCATATCAAACATCGTCTGCTTCTCGCGGTTGACCATCACCGCAACGACAACCTCCCGGTATTGTGCCGCCGCTTTTCGGATCAACTCAAGATGCCCGAGCGTCATCGGATCGAAACTGCCGGGAACGATCGCAAGCTTATGTTGATTCATTGCGGTTCCTCCTCTCCGTGCCATGCAAGCAGAGTAATATATGCCACTCCATGCCGAACCTGCCGGCGAACCGCAAACGCTTCCGAAAGCGGCTGACTGTCGCCGAACACATCGTCCGCAGAACCGGTTTCGCAAAGAATCAGCGCCCCTTTCAAAAGAAGTTTCCGGCGGATCAACTCGCCCAGCGCAACCGGGACCGCTCCCAACGCATAGGGCGGGTCGAGAAACACCAGATCGAATTGTTTCCCGCGGCAATGTCGAAGATAGGAGAGATAGTCGGAGCAGAAGGTTTCACTTTCCACGGCAATCCGGGTCTTGTTCAGGTTTTTCCGAATAACATCAATCGCCTCGCGGGATTGATCCACAAACTCCGCCCGTTCGGCACCGCGGCTGATTGCCTCGATGCCAAGCTGACCCGATCCGGCGAAGAGATCAAGCACATGACGTCCCTCTACCTCGAATTGGATCATGGAGAACATCGCTTCTTTCGTTCGTTCTGCGGTTGGTCGGGTGTGCATTCCCGCGGGTGCGTCCAGCCGCACACCCTTTGCCTTTCCGGTGATTACGCGCATCATTCCGTTTGCTCCTTTTGTTTGTGGTAGCGGGCGTAAACTGCTTCCGCATCGCGCCGCGTGATTCCTTTAACAGCGGCAAGCTCTTCCAGCCCGGCGCGTTTGACCCCCGCAAGACCGTCGAAAGCTGTAAGCAATTTCTTTGCTTTGCTGTCGCCGATTCCGTTGACGGCAGTTAAAGTAGAATGAGTCAAAGTCTTATTCTTTGCTTGCTCCATCACCCGGACGGTGTAGCGGTGGATTTCCTCCTGAATCCGATAAATCAGGGAAAAGACGTCGCGTTCTTTGGCAATGCTGATTTCCTCGTTTTCTGTGCAAAGCGCACGCGTTTTATGGAAATCATCCTTGACCATGCCGAAAATCGGAATATGCTCCAACCCCATCTCGCGCATTTTTTCTTTGACCACGGAAACATGCCCTTTGCCGCCGTCGAGCAGGATCAGGTCCGGCTCCTCCGAAAAGGAACCGCTCTCATCTGAAAGGTGGGAAAGTCTGCGCTCCAGCGTTTCCCGCATGGAGGCATAGTCGTCGGTCGCGCCCGAAACGGTCTTAATCCGAAAACTGCGATAATCCGATTTGGAAAACGCGCCGTTTCGATAAACGATCATCCCCGCTGTCAGATGCTCGGAACCGAAATTGGAGATGTCGTATGCCTCGATTCGCTCCGGGTAGACCTCCAGCCGCAAAAGCTCCACTAAATGCGCCACAGTTCCTTCCTGCTTTTCCGAATCCATCCGGTAACGTTTCGCGCGTTCGGCGGCATTCTTTTGCACGAGGTCGCAAAGCGTACGCAACGGTCCGCGCTCGGGTGTGTGAACGTCAATTTTCCTGCCGGCAAGCCCCGAAAGGGTTGTTACAAGTAAATTTCTGTCCTCCGCATCCATCGGAAAATCCAACAGAACGCGGGGCGGAATATACTCCCGGGACTGATAATGCTCCAGCAGAAACGCCGTCAGATCTTCGGAGATCCCGTCGGCTCCGAACAGAAAGTCCGCTGAATCGTGAACAACGCCTCCGCGAATATAAAACACCGAAATGCAGGTGCAGAAATCGTCCGAATACAGCGCGAAAACATCCTGCTCGGCATCGGGCGAGGAAACAACGGTCTGTTTCTCACGGATGGCGTCCAGCGCACGGATGGTATCGCGGCATTTTGCCGCCGCTTCATAATGCTCCGCTTCCGCTTCGGCGTGCATCTCCTGCTCCAGCGCCAAACGAACGCGCTCATTCTTTCCTCCGAGAATCTCCGCCGCGTATCGGATCGCCCTGCGATGCTCCTCGGCGCTGACCTTTCCCGTACAAAGTCCCGCGCATTTTCCCATTTCATAGTAGATGCACGGACGGTTTTTCCCGATATCCTTCGGGAAACTGCGACGGCAAGTCGGCAACCGCAATGTGCGGGATAGCATCTCGATCAGGGAGTATGCCGTTCCGGCGCCGGAATAGGGTCCGAAGTATTTCCCGCGGTCGGCGTCCCGCCGGCGGGTGAACACCAGCCTGGGATATTCCTCTGCCGTAATTTTGATATAAGGATAGGATTTTGCGTCTTTGAGGCGAATATTGTATTTTGGGGTGTATTGCTTGATGAGCGTATTCTCCAGCGAGAGCGCCTCCATCTCATTGGCGCAAAGGTAGTAGTCAAAATCCCGGACAGAAAGCACCATGCGTCCGGTTTTGAGGTTCTTCTCGTTGTTTTGAAAATACTGCGACACGCGGTTTTTCAGCTTTCTCGACTTGCCGACGTAGATGACCTTTCCGCTTCGGTCGCGCATGATATAGACCCCCGGCGAAAGAGGCAACGTATTGGCTTTTTCCAACAACCGTCGGCGAATTTCTTCGGCAGTTTCCATTCGTTCATCTCCTCCCCTCGGGTCGTTTGTTCGGTAAAAACAGCGGTGCGCTCCGGGGAATGACTCGCAAATCTCCCTCTGCGCACCGCTGGCATCCTATTGCTTAAACACGTTCAAATCTCGGCAAACCCGCTGTTGATCAGCTCTTCCAAACCGTTCAACGCCGCGTTTTCATCCTTGCCGTCAGCAATCAGGGTGATGGTCATACCCTTGGCGATTCCCAAAGAAAGTACGCCGAGCAGACTTTTGGCATTCACCTTGCGATCCTCTTTTTCAATCCAAATCGAGCAACCATAGCTATTTGCCTTTTGGATAAAAAAGGTGGCGGGTCTGGCGTGCAGACCGCTGGTATTGGTAATCACAACTTCCCGTGAGATCATGGTGAAAGCTCCCTCTCTCCGAACATTGAACAGTTCAAACCGTACAAATCAAATTTTATTACATATAGTATATCAAAAACCGCTGTCAAAATCAATAGTCAATCTGACTTATTTTTGCCACTGCAATCGGTCTTTTTCGTGCAAAACGATTGAAAAACATCTTCTTTCTGTTATTTTTCGGAGGACAGAGAAAGAATGGTCAGCACCGCGGACGCCCGCTCGGAATACAGGCGATACGTCTCTCCCTCAAGAATCGCTTTTCCGTTTTCCCGCAGAATGACGCCGTCATGTTCTCCGCCGCGAACGGCAACGGTCATATAAACATCCTCGCGGGTTCCGGGCGGATAAACCGCCGCCACCCGTTCGCCGTTCTCCCGGAAAACCACCTTATGCGGAGCAGATCGGACCTCCAAAACCGTTCCGAACAGCTCGCCTGCGTTGGTATAGAGCGTTTCCCCTTTGGAAAGGCAGGCAACCGTCCGACTGTCCACATCCGTCCATACCGCGCGAACGCTATAATCCCGCAAGGTGTCGGCGGCGTTGGCGCGAAACGCGCCCGCCCGCCGCGCGATTCCGATGACGGCAAACAGAACAAGCATCACCAAAAACAGATCCATCGCCCGAAAGCGCATTCGTTTTGTCATTTCATTTTCGTTCATGAAAGTCCCTCCTCCACCACACTGACCACCGTTACCCCCGCGGCAAACATTTGCCCGATGCGATAGGATCCAGTTTCTCCCGCGCAAACGCGGATGTCACCGACACGGTAATCGGTTGTCCTCAAAGCGACCATTCGAACCGTCACCTCGGTCACGATCATGCCCTGTTCCTCGCTGTAAACCGGGTTGCCGTCCCGCAGAGAGAGCGCATACAGGGGGCGGGTAACCACATCGGTCACCTCGCCGAAGCGCACCGTACCGTTCTCGTTTCGAACGGCGTCACCGACGTTCACGTCCGGCATCCGCTCCGATGCCGGCAGGCATAAAACACAAACGATCGGGATGTCGGGGGTCGCCGCACGCTCCCGCCGCGTAAGCAGAAACGCAGTCAGCACAACCGCCGCGGCAAGAACGGTCAGAAGAATCCAATCAAGTGAATTCAGCCGTCGGTTCGTTCGTTCCATCATAATCTCCTTTCCGTGTCTCCTCAATCTCTCCTCCCATTCCCGCGCAAATCCAAAAAAACAGGTAAAACATCGTCGGCTGATACCAGAGGCAATCAAACAGTCCCATGGTGAGAAGCGCAACCAGCGCCGACGCAAATCCTAATGTCAGTGATCTGTCGGTTTTTTCCGAATTTGCGCAGCGTATAGCAAAAAAGCGGCGAAAAAGTGCCCCAATGATCCAAAGGAAAAGGATTGTTCCGACCACGCCGTGTTCCGCCGTCATTTGCAAAACCAGGTTGTGCGCGTGCATAACGCTCTCGGTCCCGGAAACGGCAAACTGCCCGTAAACGGCATGGAAGGTTTGTTCTCCGCTCCCGATCCCGTAAGGATGCGCACGGATCATACGCAAAACGCTCTTCCATGTGTTCAAACGGTACCTGGAGGAACTGTCAGCGGCATTTCCGATGCTGGCAAACCGCGATCGGATTCCCGCCGGCAGCCATGGGATGATCCCTGCCGCCGCAAGCGGTGAACACCCCAGCGCAACGAGCGAACCGCGGCTATGAAGCATCAGAAAAAACACGGTCGCCGCAAGTGCGCCAAGCCATGCCCCGCGCGTCCACGTGACGATGAGGCATCCTGCCGACAGCAATAGCGATATGAGATAGCCCCCGCGCATTTTCGCCCTGAAAAAGACCCCACCGAGCGAGACGCCGAATACCGCAAGCAAGTAGATTGCAAGAATATTGGGATTGTGAAAGGTTGCGCTGACGCGCCCGCCGAGATCTCCGAAACGCGATAGATCCATCCAGCGTGATTCGCCGCGCCCGAGCAAATATTGCAGAATCCCGATCCCCGCGCAAACGCTTCCCGCGGTCAAAAAGCATCCGATCATTCGCCCGCGCCAAATCTTTGAGGAAAAGCACGGAAGCGCGGCAAACCTCGCCGCGAGGAGATAAACGGCAAATAACGCCCCGGAAGCATCCGTTCCGGCGGCACTGATGGCTCCGTCCGCAAGCAACAGTGCCGCAAAACAGAGGATCGGAAAATCAGCAGCAAAAAAGCGATCCTGCCGATGCCCACTGATGATCTTCGGAATGCGGCAGACCAAAGAAAAAAGCGCCAACACTCCAAGCGAGAGAGAGGGATGAGGCAACAATACGAGAAACGGAAATGCGAGAATCATGGGGATCAGCGTGATTTCGGGAACGGCAAACGCCAGCGTCAGAAGCAAAGCGCCAAACATAGAAACCGGAAACCAAAGAGGATGAAAAAACGCCGAGAGCACCCCTGCCGCGCCGCCCGCAAAAACGATATGCAAAATCCTTCCGTCCCTTGCTTCGGCATGAAACAGCGAAACCGGGAGACGGCAGAATCCGAGCAGAAATTTCCCGGTCAAAAAGCCGTTCATCAGCCCGTCGGAAATTGCCCTTTGCGAGAAGCAAAGCGGCAGTGCCGACGCGGCGACCGCGAGCGGAATCCAAAAACGGGTATTTCCCCAGTCAAACGCGAGAAACGTTGTCGAGATTCCCGCTGAAACAACGCCCCAAGTCAGTAAAAAAAGTCCGAAATCGCACAGACGCACTGCAAATAACGCATTCCGCAGATTCAAAAAAAGACGGGAGAAAAAGCCGGATTCGCTCTCTTGCAGGATCCTCCTATGCCATGCGCCGCGTCGGCTCGGAGCAATCGTCTCCTCCCATGGCTCTCCGACCGCCGCCGAAAGAATCCGGCTCTTTCGCGCCGCCTCGCGCAGATGCTCCGCCGCCGCTTCCAATTTCTCCGTAACCATCAAAAATCCCCCTACACCACGCGTCGGGACATTGCGTGTATGTAAGGGGAAATGCTTTATGTTCCCGAATCATCTCCGCTCAAGAGATCGGGGCGTTGCGCTTCGGTGCGCCGCCGCGCCTCTTCCTCGCGCCATCGGTCGATGTTGGCATGATGCCCGGAGATCAGAACATTCGGAACCTTTCTGCCGTGAAATTCATATGGCCGCGTGTACTGCGGGTACTCCAACAAGCCCGAGGAGATGCTCTCTTTTTCATGGCATTCGGGATCGGCAAGAACGCCGGGAACCAACCGCGCCACGCTGTCAACCAAAATACAGGCAGGAATCTCGCCACCCGTCAGAACAAAGTCGCCGATGGAGATCTCCTCGTCCACAATTTCATCGACAATCCGGCTGTCAACGCCTTCGTAATGCCCGCAGAGCAGAATCAGGTTGTCGTAGTCCCGCGCCAGTTCCTCGGCGCGTTTTTGCGTAAGCACCCGCCCAGCGGGAGACAGATAGATGACGCGGCGACGACCCTCGTAGCCGTCGATGTCCTGCCGTTTCAAAACCGCTTCATAGCAATTCCAAATCGGGGGCGCCATCATCAGCATCCCCTTTCCGCCTCCGTACGGCGTATCGTCAACGCGGCGGTGCTTATCCTCGGTGTAATCGCGGATGTTGAACAGGTTGACCTCAATCGCGCCGCTCTTTTGCGCCCGTCCGAGAATGCTCTCTCCCAAAACGGTGCCGACCAGCTCCGGAAAGAGCGTCATGATGTCGAATCTCATACGTTTTCCGCACCTCCGTCAAGCAGCCCCGGAATAGGGCGAACGTACATCGCGTCGGTGACGTCTACGCGAATGACAAACTGCGGAACCTCGGGCAACAGCGCGTCCCCCTGGGGCGTGTGAACTGTGAAGAGGTTCGTCCTCCCGCGCGTATCCACCGATGTAACCGTACCGAGCGTCTCGCCCGTGTCCGCGTCCCTGACGGGCAGGTCGATCACGTCGGCGAGAAAATAACCGCCCTCCGGAAGACGAAACGCGTCCCGTGCGGCATAAACGGTTTTTCCGCGAAGTGCGTTTGCGGAGTCCTCGCTCTCAATCCCCTCCAGCTCGGCAACCACAAAAGCACCGAGTACCGACGCTTTCCTGACGCTTACGGAGCGGTAACCGCCCGGCTGTGCGAAGTAAATTTCCTTCAAAGAAGTGAGGTCGCGCGGGGTATCACAAAAGGATTCCAGTTTCACCGCGCCGCGAAAACCGTGGGTGTTAATGATCCTTCCGCATTCGAGGTAATCATGCTTCATGGTGGTTCTCCTCTTTCCCTGCCTGCGGCGAAACGCGCAAGCGCCGATGTCCGATCGGACTATGACTGAAATTTAATTCTTTTTTATTGTAACACAAAACCGCAGAAAAATCAACCGCTTCGACGGTTTTTTCGAAAAACGGCGACTTCTTTTCGGAAGAGAAAACAAAAAACTGAAAAAAATGAAAGAATTTACAAAAAAGACTTGCAACCGGCGAAGTTTTGCGGTACAATAAAGTATCAAATCAAACGGAGGAACATTTCCATGACGAATTATCTGATGTTGGAAGGCGAGACCAGTGCGCTCAGCACTTGGCTTATGCCCATCCTGCTGGTTGTTTTGCTTGTCGTGTTCTATTTCTTTGGCATCCGCCCGCAGAGGAAGAAGGAAAAAGAGGACAACGCCATGCGCAGTTCGCTGACGGTCGGCGACGAGGTTACAACCATCGGCGGGATCATCGGCAAGGTCGTAAGCATCAAAGAGGAAACCTGCGTGATCGAAACGGCGCATGAGCGCACCAAAATCCGCATTCTCAAAACCGCGATCAGCCGCGTTGACGTGAAGGCGGAGGACGCCGCAGACTGAATTTCGGCGAAGCACGCATAAAATGACCCATGAGCGCATATTCTGGAAACGGAATCGCTCACGGGTCATTTTTTTGCAGGAGGAAATACATCATGAAAAACAAAAAGTCAAAATCCACGAAACGGGGGGACGCAACACCGTCGCCTTGGAAGCCCGCGCTGTTCTCTCTCGGGGTCACAGTTATCGTCGGAATCCTTCTGATTCTGGCAGCGTCGCTGATCGCCTATTTTACATCGGATCCCAACCGATACATCCGTCCGATTGCCGTTGTTTGCGCGGCGTTGACCTTTTTGGTCGGCGGGGGCATCGCGGCAAAAAAACGCCCGGACGCGTCTTTGGCGGCGGGGGCGGCAAACGGATTGCTTCTTTCGGCAATCTTTCTTGCCCTGTCTCTGCTCTTTCGCCATACGGCGGTGGGCTACCCCGCATGGGCGGCGGCGCTACTGCACGGCGCCATGATCCTACTTTCCCTGCTCGGCGCGTACATCACCGTCGTGCGTGCGAAGAATACCCGTCCGCGCAAGCGCAGAAAAAAGCGTGTGTGAGGCATGGAAAACGGTTGAAAAACAAGAGGAGCGCTTGAGATTCGCGCTCCTCTTATTCTTATATCATTAATTTAGTGTTTTTTCCGCAATTACATTGACTTTTCAGCCCCGATATGATATAATAATACCATTATTGAGATGGGGGCTTTTCCATGAACACTGTATATCGTAAAGTCAAAACAATTTTGGAACTTCTTGAGCAGAAAAAGCAAACGCAAATAGATGGCATTCGCGACATTCGCATTCTGCCCTGCGACTACCGCGAAGATGCCTCTCTGCCCGACCCGACATCCCGCGATTTCGTTCCGTTTGATCCAAACACCGAAACCTGGGGCAACGGATATGACAAGCACGTCTGGTTTGCCCTTTCGGTTGATGTTCCCGCTGTTTCCGCCGGCGAGGATGTTTTTTTGAACATCACCACAACGGATACCAATGGAGGCGTCAACAGAAACCCACAGTTACTGGCTTATATAGATGGTAAGCTCGCTCACGGGCTTGACGTGTTCCATACGCGGCTCTACCTTTCAGAGGGTAGCCATGATCTGCTGTTTTATGCGCATACGGGGATCGTTCCTATCAACGCGCCGCTTGGATTAACGCTCTTCCGCCGTAATGTGATTGCCGAAAAGCTGTGGTATGACATAAAGGTGCCCTTCGACGCGCTCGCGTTTTTGGATTCCGAAGGCTATGAATACCGAAATATCCTCCGTCGGCTCGACGACGCAATCCGTCTGCTCGATCTCTATGAGGTTCCGTCCGAGGCGTTCTGCCGTTCGCTTCAAGTCGCATCTGATTACATGGACAAGATGTTTTACGGTGATTTCTGCTTCCTGCCAGGGGGAGATGTTCCTACCGTCACCGGTATCGGTCATACGCACATCGACTGCGCGTGGAAATGGACGCTCCGTCAATCGCGCGAAAAGGTTCAGAGATCGTTTTCTACCGTGCTTGACCTGATGAAACGCTATCCGGAATATCGCTTCATGTCCTCTCAACCGCTTCTCTACCGCTATTTCAAAGAGACGCTTCCGAATGAATACGAAAAAATCCGCGAAATGGTTCGCTCCGGCAGATGGGAATGTGAGGGCGCCATGTGGGTGGAAGCCGACTGCAATATTCCGTCCGGCGAAAGCCTCGTCCGTCAGATCATTTACGGCAAGCGATTCTTCCGTGATGAATTCGGTGTGGAAAGCCGGGTGCTTTGGCTCCCGGATGTGTTCGGTTATTCAGCGGCGCTTCCGCAGATACTGAAAAAATCGGGCGTGGATTGGTTCGTCACCTCCAAAATCAGTTGGAATGACGTCAACCGAATGCCCTATGACACCTTTCTTTGGCGCGGCATCGACGGCACCGGCATCAACACCTATTTTCTCACCGCACAGGACAAAAAGCCCGAAGGAACAGTCAATCGCACCACCTACGCCGCGAGAATAACCCCAGAACAGGTTGCCGGCACTTACGCACGCTACGCACAAAAGGAGCTGAACAACGAGACTTTGATCACGTTCGGCTACGGTGACGGGGGCGGAGGTCCAACCGAGGACCATCTTGAGGTTGGGCGGCGGTTGGCGCACGGAATTCCCGGTGTTCCCGTTTTCCGCATCGACCATGTCGGAGCTTTCCTCTCCCGACTGGAGAAAAAAGCAGAAAACAATCCTCGTCTGCCCGAATGGAACGGTGAGCTTTATTTGGAGTTCCATCGGGGTACCTACACAACGCAGGCACGGAACAAAAAGAACAACCGCCGTAGCGAGTCGCTTTATCTGACCGCTGAACTGTATGCTTCCATTGCCGCAAACCGCCTCGGTTTGCCCTTCCCGAAGGACACACTTCGCCGCGGCTGGGAACTGATTCTGACCAATCAGTTTCACGATATTATCCCCGGCTCCTCCATTCGGGAGGTCTATGAAACCTGTGAAAAGGACTATGCCGAGATTCGCTCTCTTGCCGAAAACGCTTTGCAAACTTCTCTTTCCGCCATTGCAAGCAAAATCGGTAAAGAGCACGGGTATGCCATTTTCAACCCCAATCCCACAGTTGGCAACTGCCTGACCGAATGGAACGGCAAGCACGTTTGGGTGGAAAATATTCCGCCGAAGGGATATGCCTGCGCCGCGTCGCTGAAGGAAACGAACAGCGTCCGCGTTTCCGAGCAAGAGCTTGAAAACCGGTTTTTCCGTTTGAGATTTGACGAAAAGATGCATCTTGTTTCCATTTGGGACAAACGCGCCTCGCGCGAAGTTCTCCGCACGGGCGGAATCGGCAACGAACTGCGTGTTTACGCTGACCGTCCCGACAAATACGACGCATGGGAATGGAACGAATGGACGATAGATGCTTATCGCACGGTTGACGATGTGACGTCGGTTGAGCGCGTGGACGACGGTGCCTGCGCTGGATTGTGCGTCACCCGCCATTTCGGAAAGTCCATCTTCCGCGAAACCATCCGCTTGGCGGATGATCTCGATCGCATCGACTTTGATTTTGCCGCAGATTGGCGGGAAGATCACGTCGGACTGAAGGTCGCATTCGATGTTGCCATCAATTCCCCGAAAGCCACCTATGAAATCCAGTATGGAACCGTGGAGCGCCCGACCCACAAAAACACCTCATGGGATCGCGCCAAGTTCGAAGTTTGCGGGCATCGCTTTGCCGATCTCTCCGAGGGCGGCTACGGCGTGGCTCTTCTCAATGATTGCAAATACGGTTATGACATCCACGGCGGTCTCATGACGCTGACGCTTCTGCGTTCTCCCACTGATCCCGACCCGATCGCCGACCGCGGTGAACAAACCTGCTCTTATTCGCTCCTGCCCCACCTCGGTGCGGCGGACGCCGTCACGCTGTATTCGCACGCGTACTGCATCAACAACCCGCCAAAGATCCTGCCCGCCGCCGCAGACTGCGGTACGCTTCCAGCATGCTTCTCCGCCGTCATTTCCGACCGTCCCAATATCCTTTGTGAAACGGTCAAGGAAGCAGAAGACGGGAAGGAAACCGTGTTCCGCTTCTTTGAATGCTCCAACACTGCAACCAACGCGATCTTGACTTTCGGGTTCCCTGTCCGATCGGTCACGCTCTGCGACCTTCTTGAACGCGAAATCCGACCGTTGGATGTCTCGGACAATTGCGTGAAACTGCCCTTCGGCGCCTTTGAAATTCAAACGCTCAAGGTCGTTCCCGCAAACCAGTAAAGTTCCGAATACGCAAAAATCCCGTTCTTCCCGGTGATTTCGGAAAGAACGGGATCCTTTTATACTCTCTTTCGTTTTTGTAAAGAGGGGGGTGTTTCGGTTTCTTCAAAAAAGCCGTGTTCCTGAAGGTTTCGCATTTTGGGCAAAGCGTTTCCAAAATTCACAGAATATTCACGGATCACGCGGAGAAATATTATATAATAATAGTGTGGATTTCATTTCAGGAACGGTGACTTCATGAAAAAACTATTTCTCTATCTCAAGCCATACCGCAAAGAGGCAATCCTTGCTCCTCTGTTCAAGCTTTTGGAAGCGGTATTTGACCTTCTTGTTCCGATGATCGTCAAAACCATCATTGACGACGGAATCGCAAACGGAGACAAGCCATACATCCGGCAGATGACCGGCGTTTTGGTTCTGCTTGCTTTGATTGGGCTTGCCTGTGCGCTGACGGCACAGTATTTTGCCGCAAAAGCCGCGGTCGGCTTCAGCACCGGGTTGCGAAGTTCACTCTTCCGCAGGATTCAAGGGCTTTCCTACCGCGAGACAGACCGCGCCGGAACCTCCACGCTTATCACGCGGATGACCGCAGACATCAACCAGGTGCAATCCGGCATCAACCTGACGCTTCGCCTTCTGCTCCGCTCTCCCATTATCGTGATCGGCGCTGTCATCATGGCGTTTGCGGTGGATGTGCGTGGTGCGTTGGTTTTTGCGGTTGCAGTCCCGCTGTTGGCGGTCGTCGTTTTCGTGATCCTACTGTCAGGATTCCCGCTTTACCGTCGCGTTCAGGGAAATCTCGACCGCGTGACTGGGTTGACGCGCGAAAATCTGACCGGCGTTCGCGTTATCCGTGCCTTCCGCCGCGAGGAAGAGGAGGTCGAGCGATTTGACGCCGCCAACCGCGAACATCGCCGCGTGCAAAAACTCGTCGGAAATATCTCCGCGCTTATGAATCCGCTCACGCTTCTGATTGTCGACGGCGGCTTGATCGCCCTGCTTCTTTTGGGCGCGATCCGCGTCAACAACGGCGGTATGACCACCGGCGCGGTCATCGCTCTGACAAACTACATGGCGCAGATTCTGACCGAGCTGGTCAAGTTTGCAAACACCGTGTTTACCGTCAACAAAGCGCTCGCCTGCGCCAACCGCATTGAAACGGTTCTCAAAACGCCTGTCGGAATGCCGGCAGCCGAGCCGGAACAAGCGACCGGGGCGGATGGTTTTGCCGTTGCGTTCCGAGGCGTTTCCATGACCTACGCGGGCAACTCCGCCCCCTCGGTCTGCGGCGTGAATCTTTCGGTCAACCGGGGAGAGGTCATCGGCATCATCGGATCGACGGGATCCGGCAAATCGACGCTGGTCAATCTCATCCCTCGTTTTTACGACGTCAGCGAAGGCGCTGTTTATGTGAACGGTCTTGACGTCCGCGCTTGGGATCCCGAAGCGTTGCGGGCGAAAATTGCCATTGTTCCGCAAAAAGCCGTCCTTTTTCGCGGAACGGTTCGTTCCAACCTGCTTTGGGGCAACGAAAGCGCAACCGACGACGAGCTTTGGAGCGCGTTGGAAGCGGCGCAAGCGAAGGACTTCATGGAGCAAAAGGATGGCGGATTGGACGCCCCGGTCGCCCAAAACGGAAAAAACTTTTCGGGAGGTCAGCGTCAGCGACTCACGATTGCCCGCGCGTTGGTGCGCCGCGCGGAAATCCTGATTCTCGACGACAGCGCGTCCGCGCTTGACTACGCCACCGAGGCGGCGTTGCGTGCCGCTCTGCGCACCCTGCCGGAGAAGCCCACGCTTTTCATCATCTCCCAGCGCACCGCCTCCATCCGCCACGCGGATCGCATCCTCGTTCTGGAAGAGGGTCGCCCCGTCGGGATCGGAACGCATGACGAATTGCTCGCCTCCTGCGAGGTCTACCGCGAGATTTACGAATCGCAGTTCAAAAAAGGAGGCGAACCGGCATGAGCAAACAGAAAACGAACGCACGCTTTGACCGCAAAACCGTTCGCCGCGTATTCTCGCTTCTTCGATCTGAGCTTCCCGCGCTGATCGGCTCTCTGCTGTTTGCGCTCATCTCCTCGGTGCTTTTGCTGATCATCCCGCTTCTGACCGGCAAAGCGCTTGATCTGATGGTCGGGCAAAACCGCGTGGACTGGGACGGCGTTCTGAGATACGTGATTTGGATCGCCGTTTGCGTGGCCGCAACGGCGCTGGCACAATGGGTGATGAACGCGCTGAACAACCGCATGGCGTACGGCATGGTTTATCGCCTGCGCAAAAAGGCATTTGAAAAGTTGCAAATGCTCCCCATCGCTTATCTGGACAGCCATTCCGTGGGCGAGATCGTAAGCCGCATGATGACCGACGCCGATCAGTTTGCAGACGGGCTTCTGATGGGCTTTAACCAATTCTTCACCGGGATTGTCACCATCATCGGCACGCTTGCGATCATGTTCGCCATCAAGCCGCAAATTGCGTTGGTGGTTGTCCTGGTCACGCCGCTCTCGCTCTTTGCCGCGGCTTTCATCGCGTCCAAAACCTATGCTATGTTCAAAGCCCAATCCGAGGTCCGCGCGGAGCAAACCGCAATGATTGACGAATATATCGGCAATCACAAGGTTATCGTCGCCTTCGGACGGGAGGATGAAGGGCAAGCCGAATTTGACGAGATCAACGAACGCCTCGGTAAATGCTCGCTCCGTGCGCTCTTCTTTTCCTCCATCACAAACCCATCTACGCGGTTTGTCAACAATTTGGTTTATGCGGGTGTGGCGCTCGCGGGAGCATTGCTCTGCCTGCCGCTCGGCGTTGCGACCTTTACGGTCGGTACTCTGACCGCGTTCCTCTCCTATGCCAACCAATACACCAAACCCTTCAACGAGATTTCCGGCGTTCTTGCAGAAATTCAGAACGCGCTTGCCTGCGCCACCCGACTCTTTGAATTGCTGGATGAACAGCCGATTCCGCCCGACGCGCCCGACGCGCGTGTCCTGGAGAATGCCGACGGAACCGTGACCCTTTCCCATGTTGATTTTTCCTACACCCCCGAGCGTGATCTGATCCGCGATCTGAATCTGCAGGTACGTGCGGGACAGCGCGTCGCCATCGTCGGTCCGACGGGATGCGGAAAAACCACCGTGATCAACCTGCTTATGCGGTTTTATGACGTCAACGGGGGCACGATCTCGGTCAGCGGTACCGACATCCGCGGAATCACGCGCTCGTCGCTGCGCGCCAGGTGGGGCATGGTGCTTCAGGAGACATGGCTGCGTGCGGCAACGGTACGCGAAAATATTGCCATGGGGAATCCGAAAGCCTCTCTCGAGGATGTGGTTGCCGCCGCCAAAGCGGTTCACGCCGATTCCTTCATCCGTCGTCTTCCAAACGGATATGATACGGTTCTCGGGGAGAACGGCGGTTCGCTCTCGCAGGGGCAGAAGCAACTGCTCTGCATTGCCCGTGTGATGCTCTGCCCGCCTCCGATGCTGATTCTCGACGAAGCGACTTCCTCAATCGACACGCGCATGGAGCTGAAAATTCAGAACGCGTTTGCCGAGCTGATGCGCGGAAGAACGTCCTTCATCGTCGCACACCGACTTTCTACCATCGAATCCGCCGACGTGATTCTCGTTATGAAGGATGGCAGGATCATGGAACAAGGTAACCATCGGGAACTGCTCGCGGCAAATGGGTTCTACGCCGCGCTTTACAACAGCCAGTTCGAAAAATAAGAATTCAAAAAAAAATATCGATCTATTCATAGTTTTGTCATGGGAATTTGGTACAATACTATCCATAAACCATCCCATCAGGAGGTACCCCTATGCTATCGCTCAAAAATATCGTAAAGGAGTATCCGACGGGATCCCAAACCGTTCGGGCGCTGGACGGCGTTTCCATTGATTTTCGCCGCCATGAGTTCGTTTCAATCTTGGGTCCGTCGGGATGCGGCAAGACAACTCTGCTCAACATCATCGGAGGTCTTGACCAATACACCAGCGGCGATCTGGAAATCAACGGGATTTCTACCAAGCAATTCAAAGAAGCCGATTGGGATACCTATCGGAACCATTCCATCGGCTTTGTGTTTCAGAGCTACAACCTGATCCCTCACCAAACCGTTTTGGCAAATGTAGAGCTTGCGCTCACGCTTTCGGGTGTTTCCCGTAAGGAGCGGCGCCGCCGCGCGATTGACGCGCTCAAGCAGGTTGGGCTGGCGGATCAGATTCACAAAAAGCCGAATCAGATGTCGGGCGGTCAGATGCAGCGCGTAGCCATCGCGCGTGCATTGGTGAACGATCCTGAAATCCTGCTCGCGGATGAACCGACCGGTGCGCTTGACACGCAAACCAGCCTTCAGATCATGGAAATCCTGCGGAGCATCTCCCGGCAGAAGCTGATCATTATGGTCACGCACAACCCCGATCTTGCCGAACGGTATTCCTCGCGCATCATCCGTCTGCTCGACGGAAAGGTTGTTGGCGACACCGCGCCGATCCGCTTGGTTCGCGAACTGGATCAAAACGGAAAGCCGAAAGCGGCGCACCGCCCCAAAAAGGGAAAAAAGTCCATGTCCTTCCTGACGGCGCTTTCCCTCTCGCTCAACAACCTGATGACCAAGAAGGGGCGCACCTTCATGACCTCTTTCGCCGGGTCGATCGGCATCATCGGCATCGCGCTGATTCTCTCGGTCTCCTCCGGCGTGAACAGCTATATCAATTCGGTTCAGCGCGACACCCTGGCAAGCTACCCGATTCAACTGCAGGCGGAATCCACCGACCTTTCCGCGCTTGTCACGACGCTCATGGGCGCCAACCGCGACAAAAACGAAACGCCGCACGAGGACGGGCGCGTTTACGAAAGCACCGTGATGGTTGATCTGATGAACTCGGTCAACGGGATCCGCACCGATCAGAACGATCTCAAGGCGTTCAAAGTTTATATGGAAGCCAACCCCGAGCTGTTTGATCCGCACGTCAGCGCGGTGCAATATTCCTATGACTTCAACTGGACAATTCTCACCAAAGATATTGACGGAAAGGTCATTAAATCCGACGTCACACAGCTTTTCAACACCCTTTCGGGCGGTACTTCCGGCGGGATGGGCATGATGGGCGGCAACTCGCTCATGACGTCCAACTACCGCGTTTGGGAGGAGATGCTAAAGGGCAAGGATGATGAACTGATCCACCCTTTGATCAAGAACGAATATGATCTTCTCTACGGAAGCTGGCCTTCGGCATACAACGAGGTCATGCTTGTGGTTGACGAGGAAAACGCCGTCAGCGATCTCGCGCTTTACGCGCTGGGACTCCGCACCGAGGCGGAAATTCTCCGTGCGCTTGCCGCGGCGTCTTCCGGTCAGCTGATTGATCATTCGGTTCTCCGCTCCTATTCCTACGAAGAACTTTGCAATCTGCAATTCCGCTTCTTCCTCGCTTCGGATTGCTATCAGCCGAACTCGGACGGAACCTACTCGGATTACAGCTCAACAGATGAATGGCGCAATTTCCTCTATGAAACATCCGGCATCCCGCTCAAGGTTGTCGGTATCATCCGCCCCAACCCGGACGCCACCTCCACCGTTCTCTCCGGTACCATCGCCTACACGTCAGATCTTACAGAATATGCTCTGCAAAAGACCGCTAAAAGCGAGCTTTTGAAAAAGCAGATTGACAGCAAGGACACCGATGTGATTCTCGGGCTTCCCTTCAGCGACGGCACCGAACCGACCGACGAGGAAAAGATTGCGCTCGCAACCGAATATGAAGCCGGCTTGCCGAATGCGAAACGTGCCGAGTTGCGCCGCCGTATCTACGCCATCCCGACCGAGGACCAGATCAACGCGGCGATCACTGCACAATTCGATGCCTTCGCCGCAACGCCGGAAACCCTCGAAGCCAGTCTGCGCGCTTTGCTTGCCGAAAACGGATACACGGAGAAAGCATATGATCTTTTGGTCGGTGACAAGGGGCTGACAACCCCCGAGGATATTGCAAGACTCCGGGAACAGATGACTCGGCTGGATCCTGTCCGCAATGCCGTTCGGGAGCAGTTGACTAACGCCGCGATGGACTACCTGAACGCACAGCCGGACGAGGTCATTCTTGCCATGCCGCTCACATCGGATCAATACCTGACGATTTATGAGACCGACGTCCCGCCGACACACTCCAATTCCTCCTACGAGCAAAACCTCAAATTACTCGGCAACACCGCGCAGGACAGCCCGGAAGCCATCGCCCTCTACGCAGAAACCTTTGAAGAAAAGGATCAAATCTCAAAGCTGATCAAAAATTATAACAAAACGGTGGCGGAAGAACAGCAGATTACCTACACCGATTACGTGGCGCTTCTGATGTCCTCCGTGACCACCATCGTGAACGCGATCTCCTATGTTCTCATCGCATTCGTTGCCATTTCCTTGGTTGTTTCCTCGATCATGATCGGCATCATCACCTATATCTCGGTGCTTGAACGCACGAAGGAAATCGGGATTCTCCGCTCCATCGGCGCATCGCGGCGTGATGTCGGGCGTGTGTTTAACGCCGAAACCCTGATCGTCGGCTTCGTTGCCGGGGCGATCGGCATCGTCATTTCCATTCTGCTCAATCAGGTGATCAATGCCATTCTCTATCATTTCACGCAAATCGCCACCCTTAAAGCGGTTCTTCCCGTCGGAGGCGCGATTGCACTGATTCTGATCAGTATGTTCCTGACCTTCATCGCGGGTCTCTTCCCCTCCGGCTTTGCCGCGCGGAGGAATCCCGTGGAAGCCCTGCGGTCAGAATAAAACCGTATAGATGAAACCGGGCACGCCGCTTTCGCGGCGTGCCCGGTTTCATTGATCATTCAGATTTTTGCGGGATCATTCCCGCGGAGAGTCTCCGTCCTCATTCCGCCGAGCTTTTCCTCTTCGGTTGAATTTACCGACGATCTCATTCACCGGCGCGACATAGGCAAACGTGTTGTCATATTTGCGGATGATCCGCTCAAAGTCCACCACCTCGCGGCGGTTGATTACGCAAAGGAGCATCGCGCGATCGGTATGTGTGTACATTCCCTTCGCGGGGACCACCGTACATCCGTGGCGCATTTTAGCGAACAGTTCGTTTGCGATTTCTTCCGCGTGCGAGGTCACAACCTCAAACTTGACCGCCCCGCGGGATCCCTTGAAAATCGCGTCCCCGACGCGGGAGTTGACAAACACATATGCCACGCATAGCAAGACGGGGCGATAGGACATTCCGTAAACGAAGAAAGAAAGCACGGCTACACTCGCGTTGAGCATAAAAATGATCCAAACCATGTTGAATTCCGGCTTTTTATGGTGGATGAACGCCGCGATCACGTCGGTTCCACCCGTGCAGGCGCCGGCACGAACCGAAAGACTGTAAATCAGCCCGTTGAAAAAACCGGCGGCAATGGCGGCGAGCAGGGCGCCTCCCGTGTCGGTCAGCCCCTTGACGTCTCCGACATCGAACGTTGCGACGTATTTGATTGCGTCAAGGTGAACGTGTTTCCAAACGAGAAACGCGACTGAATTGACCAGCACGAATACCAACGTTCGAAGCGCGAATCGGCGATCCAGGAGAAAAAACGCGATCACCAGCATCGGGATATTGATGATCAGGGAAAGATAACCGACGCTGAAATGGAACAGCTCCTGCACCAGCGTTGCAACGCCCATGATTCCTGCCGGGGCGAAATGGTTGGGGAACACAAAGATCTCGCAAACCAAAGAATACACAACTGCATACAAAGCGATCAATCCGTATTGAAACGGCGGTTGATGCGTCCATTTGCGCAAAATGCTCATGTTCTGTCTGTGACCTGCCTTTTTGCTTGATGTCGGGGATATCTTGTCATAGTCCCGCAAAGGTTGCAAGAACGGCAACCAGCGCGATCACTGCGTTCGCGGCGATGAGCGCCCAAAACACGATTTTTGCCGGTCGCTCGGGAGAGCGCACCCCAAAGATACAGATCACGGCGGAGATCAGATTGCAGACGAGCGTGATGATCGTCCCGATCACGGCAACCACCGCTCCGAAGAATGCAACGAACACGTATCCGATCGCTTTTCCGGCGCCGTCAACCTCTTCTCCCCCTTCTCGGATGCTCTGCCCCACCGAAACGGACATGACGCAAAAGAACAGCGCCGCGAGAACAAACAGGACGGCAAATACCAATTTGACGATATCCTTTTTCTTCATAACCAATCATTCTCCTTCCATTCTATATCAGGTTACGGGCTTTCCGGTCAGACGCGCAAGCGTCTCGATTTCATAAGGAGGAACCAAAATTTCATATTCCCCGAAATCGGATCGGATATGCATGATGTAAACGCCCTTGACCGTGTGCGCACCCATATAGTTGGTTTGAATATGATAGGGTCGGTAGGTCTCGGAGCGTGGCGATTCCGTTTTGTTCCAGAAGTAAAACGCAACCCGACGTTCCACGCGGGTATACCCCACAATGGATTCCAGCGGAATTCCGACCACATTCCCCACATCCGCCAAACACAGCTTGCCATCCTCGATGAACGCGCGGAAGTCAAACGCCGTGTGGATCGTGTTTTTCTCCTCGCCGTTTTTTACGCGGTAGGATGACGTCAGCAGATCCAGCCGGATCGCGTCGGGAGGAACGCCCAAGGCGTCGTATGCCTCCGCGTCGATCGCGTCGGATCGTTCGCGCAAGCGGTCGGCAACGTCACTGCTCCGCAGCCGTTTGGCACGGATGCGCTCATAAACAACCGTTCCGATTGCAAATGCCGCCAGCGCGAACGCGACGATGTGATGCACCGGATATGCGCGAAAGACCGCGCCGAACGAGGTTCCCGTTCCCGCGTCGCGTGCTTGGAACCGCGCGACCATAAACAGGATCACCCCAACCATCAGAGACAGGCTCCGCAAGAGCGACAGTCGGCGCGATGGCGCCGATTCATCGGCAAACGACTCCGCTTCCTGCCCGAATGCGTCGATCTTCTCTTTCACCTCTTGGGGAACTTCCCGCAGAATAAAAGCTTGTCCGTCAATATGGTCGGCGTCATTGCGGACGCCGAAAACATTTTTTGCCATCGTTTTTTCCTTTCCGCCCGGTTCAGGGCTTGTTTTCTTTTCCGACGATTTCAGCCGCTGAAATCGCGATCCAAGTTCACATAAAACCGATAGTCGGGAAACCGTTCGCCCAATCGGGCGCAGATTTCATCGGCAATTTCTCGCGGGTTTTCCGCACCAAAGTCCACGATGATGTCGAGCGACACCACCTTTTGGGTATGTTCCATATAAAACCCGTGCATCTGCAGAATCTGCGGGTAACGTTCGGTCTCGCTCTTTGCAGCCTCACGGATCTCGCGAGAGATTTCATCGGAGGTGTTTGTCGCGTAAATGCCAACGGTCAAAATCACGCCGAAATCACGGTAAATGTCCGCCGTGATGCGACGGGTCAGCGTATCAATCTCCCGCGCGGTCAGGTCGTCGTCCAGTTCGACATGAACCGACCCGATCAACTGCTCGGGACCGTAGGTGTGCAGAATCAGGTCATACGCCCCGTGGACGCCCTCGAAAGAGACAATTTTCTCCTTCAGCTGCTCGGCAAGCGCCGAATCAATGCGAACGCCGATCAGATTGCTGATCGCCTCGCGCATCACTTCAATTCCCGCTTTGAGAATAAACACCGAAATGCCAACGCCGAGGAACCCTTCGATGTTGACCCCCCAAGCCATGGCAACAATGGCGGAAATCAGGGTTGCGGTCGAAAGGATCGCGTCAAAGAGCGCGTCGGTTCCCGAAGTTGCCAGCGAGGACGAATTCAACTCTTTTCCGCGTTTGCGGAAATAGAGCCCCAGCAAAATCTTTGCCGCCACCGCGCCCGCGATGATCATAACCGAATAAACCTTGAAATTGGTTTCCCCCGGCTCGATGATCTTTTCAATCGACTCGCGCAACGAGGTGACGCCCGCAACCAGCACGATAATGGCGATGATCGACGAGGTGATGTATTCCACCCGTCCGTGTCCGTAGGGATGCTTTTTATCGGCTGCCTTCCCGGCAATCTTGGTACCGATGATGGTGATGACGGATGAAAGCGCGTCCGAGAGGTTGTTGACCGCGTCGAGGATCACGGCAATGGAATTTGCCAAAAATCCGACCAACATCTTGAACGCTACCAAAGCAACATTTACCGCAATTCCCCGACAACTGACCTTCACGATCTCCCGGGTGCGGTCTGCTCCCTGCTTCATTTTACCCTCCGTTTTGTTCCGCATCGTTGTCCCGATCAGCGGATGAAATTTGTGAACACGCGCGATTCGGTCTCGGGCAGACCATAGGTCTCTTTCCCCAGCGCGATGCTCTTCATGAGAAATGTCATGTTGCGGGCGAGCGCACGCAACGACTGCAGCCCTTCCTCGTCCTTCGCCGCCTCTCCGGGGGCTCTGCCATGCACCTCATTCCAATAATGACTCGAGGCGACCGGCATGCCGCTGATGGTGAAAAATTTGTTCAGCTCGTCAAAGGTCGCGGTCGTTCCCGCTCGGCGGGCAACCACCACCGAAGCGCCGACCTTCATGCGCTTATCAAACCGCGTGGAATAGAACAACCGATCGAGAAACGCTACCAGCGTGGCGTTCGCGGACGCGTAATAGACGGGAGAAGCAACCACCAATCCGTCGCACGCTTCGAATTTCGGCGCGGTCTCGTTCACAAGATCGTCAAACACACAGGCGCCCTTTTGGATGCACCCGCCGCAGGCAATGCACCCACGGATCGGCTTGTTGCCGACATGAACGGTTTCAACCTCAATTCCGTTTTCTGCAAAAATCCGTTGCATTTCCGCCAAACCGAGCGCGGTATTTCCCTGCGCGTGCGGAGAACCGTTGAGCATCAGAACTTTCATATGTACCTCCAAAAGGCAGTTGTTTTATCAGGATATGCAATCAGACCGAAAACGGTCAATCTTTCATTCTTTTCTCAAAGCGAAACATTTCCTCTGAAAAGGACTCATCCGATTGTTTTCCCGCGTCCGGATCGTTGGGGTCCGAATGATGGCGATTGAAAAACTCCACGATATGGAACCCGCAGCGATTGACATAAAAATGAATATTTCTCTTTTCAAAATACGGCGTAACGGTTTCCCAAACGGTGACTTCCGGATGCATTTTTTCAATTGCGCACCATGCGGCATACCCGATTCCTTTGCTATGTGCTTTCGGGGAGACGAAAAGTAGCTCCAGCTCGCCTTTCTCGCCCTCCACCTTGATCACGACGCCGCCCACTTTTTGCGCTCCGCACAGGATTCGGTAGGCGTCGCCGCTGTCGATAGAATGTTCGATCGTTTCGCGCGAGATGATTTCGCCGTCCTCTTCAAAATGATCGTCTCTCTGCCCGAATTCCTCCAACGCGCCGTAGTTAAATGCTTCCTGATTGTCAAGGATAAATTGTTCGCGGTCATCCTCTGTTAAACGAACAAGGGTAATTTCCATCTGTCAGGTTCCTCCGAATGTTTTAATGGTCTGTCTCATGTATTTTACCGATCACATTCATGAATTCTCTGTACCGCGTTCCGGACGGTTTACAAAGCGGGGACCTTCTTTGCCGAATCTACCGTTTGCGATAAATCCGCATTTTTGCAAAACCCTTTGCGACGCCTTGTTATCCGGATCGGTTTCCGCTTCGATCGCCCTGACGCCCGGATTCTGAAAAGCCCATGCGCAAGCTGCCGCGACCGCTTCGGTCGCGTATCCGCATCCCCGATATTCTTCAAGAATCCCGTAGCCAATTTCTGTAACGCCGTTTTCATCAAGTCCCTTAAAGCAAAGATCGCCGATCCGTGTTCCGTTATGCAATTCGATGATCCACATCGCATACCATTCCCAACGGTCGGGATGCCGCAGGCAACCATCCAGCATCTCTGCGTATGCCGTTTTCAGCTCGCCGTCCGATTCGACGGCAATGACGCTCTCCATCTGATCGCGGGTTGCAGGATAGATTCTGACGCGTTTTCCCTCTATCATATTCTGTTCCGCCTCCAAAAGTCCGGGTTTGTCAATTCCTTTGGCGAATCAACTTCAGGGTTTATGAGTCGCAATAGGTCTCCTGATCTCCCGAATCATATGATACTCGTTCAGCAAGGTTCCGTCTTTCAGGCGTACTGCATTCACACCGACCCCTGTGATCCGGAATCCCATTTTTTCATATAAGGCTCTGGCGCGGGTGTTTCCCTCGATAAACTCCAGCTCCATCTGCAGAATGTTCTCATGATCCTCCGCAATCCTGATCAGTTCCTCAAAAAGCCTTGTCCCGATTCCCTGGTTCCAGTAATCCTTCAGCAACGCGATCGCTACGCCGGCACGGTGACGGGTTTTGATTCGGTTGTTCCAGGATATCTGGCAGTTACCGGCAATTTTCCCTTCTACAATGCAAACGAGCATCGCTTCCGTATCGGAATGGTTGATTCTTTCAAACAGTTCTTTTTCGCCTTCTGCGGTGTATCTGCCGCATTCTTCAGGATACCGAAGGAGAAAATCGGTCTCTCCCGCCGATTGATACAGATAATTCAGCATCCCCTGAATATCCTCTTCTCTCGGACTTCTGATCAGCGCTTTTCTCCCATCCTTCAAGGTAAATTCAAATTCATTGACGATCATCACGATCCTCCAAAAAACTGGTTGGTCTTTTTTTTGACAGCAAAATAACCGTCTCGATGTGCCCCGTTCGCGGGAATAGATCAACCGGGGTGGCGGTTCCGACCGTATAGCCTTCCTCCCGGAACCAAGCGCAATCCCTTGCCAAGGTGTCGGGATTGCAGGAAATGTAAACAACCTTTCGGACGTTCTGTTCCGCGATCGAAGCGATCAATTCTCTTGTTGTTCCCTTCCTCGGCGGATCCAGCACAACCACCGCCCCCGAAAGTTCTCCCCGCAGCTCTGCCGCGCGGTTCAAAAGTCCTTTCGGGTCGGACGCGTCGCCACAGAAAAAGGTCGCGTTTCGGATGCCGTTTCGCGTTGCGTTCTCCCTTGCGCATTCCACCGCCTCGGGAACGATCTCCATGCCAAGCACTTCGCTCGCTCGATCCGCCATGGAAAGCCCGATGGAACCGATTCCGCAATAGAGGTCGAGGAGCAATTCATCCCCTGTAAGTGCCGCACGCTCTTTAGCAATCCCGTAGAGCAATTCGCAGGCATCGTGGTTGACCTGATAAAAGGATTGCGGCGAGACGCGGAACCGCAGTCCGCAAAGCACGTCCTCCAAAAAATCCCGTCCCGCAAGCGTGCGATAGGTATCCCCCAACACCACATTGGTGTTTTCGCGATTTTCGTTGATCAAAACGCCGACGGTTTGCGGGAATTGCCGCATCAGCCCTTCGGCAAGTTCCCGCTCATGCGGCAGATGATTCCCCGCCGCCACAAGGCAAATCAAAATCTCGCCCGTAACCGCGCCCATGCGAAGATAAATATGCCGGAGAAGCCCCCGCCCGCTCGTCTCGTCATAGGCGGGAATGCGTTCGCGGTCACAGAATTCGCAGACGCTCCGCACGATCTTGCCAAACACGGCTGGTTGCAACGAACAGCACGCCGCAGGGACGACGCGATGTGTGTTTGCGGCATAGAATCCCGCAACCGTTTTGCCTTCGGTCGTCATTCCGACGGGATATTGCGCTTTGTTGCGGTAACCGACGGTCATCCCAGTCGTGCGCACCGGCTCCACGCGCACGTCTCCAAGTCCCGCCTTTCGAAACGCGTTCTCCACATAGGCGCGTTTGCGGTCCAGTTCATGCGCGTACGTTACGTGTCGGTAAACACACCCGCCGCAACCGAGCGCCGCCCCGCAACCGTCCTCCGCGCGAAACGGCGACGGGACAAGCAC
>CAKJZF010000012.1 GCA_918290775.1 Clostridiales bacterium
GTTGAGGAGGCAAACCGCTTCTTCCGGCTGGAGGAGGCAACTCCGCACGACCCGTTTCTCCTGCGAGACGTTCGTTCGGCTGTGGAGCGCATTGGGGCGGCTGTGGAAAACGGCGAGCGTATTGCGATCTACGGCGACTATGATGTGGACGGTGTGACGTCGGTCAGCCTTTTATACCTGTATCTGACCTCTCTCGGCGCGGATGTCGGCTATTATATACCGAGCCGGAGCAAGGAGGGCTACGGGCTTTCAAATGGCGCGATTGACGTTTTGCGTGAAAAGGGCGTATCGCTGATGATCACGGTTGACACGGGAATCACGGCGGTGGACGAGGTTGCGTATGCGAAAACGCTGGGAATCGACACGGTTGTAACCGATCACCATGAGTGCAGACCCGAACTGCCGAACGCGTGCGCTGTCATCAACCCGCACCGAGCGGATGATTCATATCCGTTTCGCGATCTGGCAGGCGTTGGCGTGGCGTTCAAATTGGTTTGTGCAATGGAGTCCGACCGCTGTGAAAGAGCGGGAGTGGATCCTTTTGAAGGCGTTCTGCGCGTTTGCGAGGACTACGCCGATTTGGTTGCAATCGGAACCATCGCGGATGTCATGCCGGTCGTTGACGAAAACCGGCTGTTGATCGCCAAAGGCTTGTCTGCGATGGAAAAGCATTGCAGGCGCGGTGTGAGGGCGCTGATCAACGCGGCAAATGCGGGTCGGAACCGATCGCGTAAGCTAACCTCGTCCTACATCGGATTTGTCATCGCCCCTCGGATGAACGCGGCAGGGCGTGTGGCGGATGCTTCGATTGCCGTGGAGCTTTTGCTTGCCGAGACCGACGAACAGGCAAATGCAATCGCGGAGCGCCTATGTCAGCTGAATGTTGAGCGGCAGTCGGAAGAGAATCGCATTGTGGAAGAGGCAAACTGCAGGATTTCGGAAATGCCGCCCGAGGATCGGCGGCGGGTGATCGTTCTGGATGATGACAACTGGCATCAAGGCGTGATCGGAATCGTTTCCTCGCGCTTGACCGAGCGATACGGACTTCCTTCCATCCTGATCACCTATGACGGCACGGATGGCGAGATTGGGAAAGGATCCGGCAGGAGCGTCAAAGGGCTGAATCTCGTGGAGGCGCTCACCGCTTGCCGGGATCTTTTGGTGCGCTACGGCGGACATGAACTTGCGGCGGGTCTTTCGGTTCGCCGGAGGGACGTTGGCGCCTTGCGAACCCGTTTGAACGAATATGCGGACGCGTATCTTCCGAACGATGCAATGACCATGCAAATAGACGCGGACTGCGAGCTTTCCGTCCGCGATCTGACCATGCGGCTTGCGGAGGAGATCGGGATGCTGGAGCCGTTCGGAAGCGGGAATCCCGCGCCGAGTTTCGTGTTGCGGGATGCGCGCGTACTTAAGATCACGCCGATGGGCGGCGGAAAGCACGTTCGCCTGACGGTGGAAAAGGACGGCGTTTCCGTCACGGCGGTGCAGTTCGGTAAAACCGCCGCCGAGCTTCCTTTTGAAGAAGGGGATCTTGCCGATTTTCTTTTTCAGGTCAATATCAATGAGTTTAACGGTGTTTACATTTTGCAGATGCTTCTGCAGGACGCCACCATCGCAAAAACCGAAGAGGATCGGTTTGCCGCCGAAAAAAAACGTTACCGGGAGGTTGAAGCGGGGCAACCGTTTTCGGAATCGGATCGGATTCTGCCGAGCCGGGACGATGTTGCCGTCGTTTATCAATTTTTGCGCCGGGAGACGGCAAACGGAAGAACGAGTTTCCCCATCCGCCGCCTGATCTCGGTTCTCAACCGACGCGGGGAATCGGCGTTTACTTACGGGAAAGTGCGCTTGATTCTGTCAATTCTGCGGGAGCTGAATCTTTGTGATTTCAGCGAGACCGTTGAGGATCATTTTTTGATCGAATTTTACAACCAACCCGCAAAAACCAACCTCGAACGGTCGGCAATTCTTCATAAAGTTCGGTTACAATTACGAAAAACACCCGATTGAAGAAGGGATCCATCATGAGCAATCTATCGGTTCAAACAGACATTACCCGCTTGTTGAGCATTCTCGCCGCAACCGGAAAAAAATATGACATCGAAAAAATCACGCGAGCCTTTCAATACGCGAGCGAGATGCATGAAGGACAGACGCGTGCCAGCGGGGAACCGTATATCTCCCATCCGATCGCCGTTGCGGAGATCGTTGCGGGGCTGGAGCTGGACACCGACTCCATCTGCGCGGCGCTTCTGCATGACACGGTGGAGGACTGTGCGGAAAAGACCAATCTCAAAGAGTTGGAAAAGCGATTCGGCAAAGATGTTGCCATGCTGGTTGACGGTCTGACCAAGATCGTAATTTTGCAGGTGGAGGATAAAGAGGAAGCCGACATCGAAAACCTGCGCAAAATGCTGCTTGTTATGTCGCGGGACATCCGCGTGATTTTCATCAAGCTTTGCGATCGCTTGCACAATATGCGAACACTTGGCGCAAAGCCGGATGAAAAGCGCCGCATGACCGCGCTTGAGACCATGCACGTCTACGCACCGCTGGCGCATCGCCTCGGCATCCAGCGCATCAAGCAGGAGCTGGAGAGCTTGAGCCTCCAATATCTTGATCCCATCGGTTTTGCGGAAATTCAGAATTATATCGAGCAGAAATACGGTCAAAATCTCAATTTCATTGAAAAAATCCGAGCGCAGGTCTCGGCGAAAATGACTGAGAATCAAATTCACTTCACCTTGGAAGGGCGCATCAAATCGGTCTATTCCATTTATAAAAAGATGTATACACAGAATAAATCGTTTGATGAAATCTACGATTTTTATGCGCTCCGCATCATCGTGGATACCGAGCTGGAGTGTTATACCGCCCTTGGATTGATCCATGAAATGTTCAATTCGGTTCCCGGACGGTTCAAGGACTATATCTCAACGCCTAAACCCAATATGTATCGTTCGCTCCACACAACCGTGATCGGGCGGGACGGCATCCCGTTTGAGGTTCAGATCCGGACATGGGAGATGCATCATATTGCGGAGTACGGCATCGCCGCCCACTGGAAGTATAAATCCGGCGCGACCTCCAAAGAGGAGATGGATCGGAAGCTCGAGTGGATTGCCGGGCTGTTGGAAGCGGAGGACAATACACGCGACCCCGACGAAGTTCTCAGTGCGCTCAAAACCGACATTTTCCATGACGAGGTTTATGTGTTCACGCCGAAAGGCGATGTGATCTCGCTTCCGAACGGAGCCAACGTCATCGACTTTGCCTATGCCGTTCATTCGGCGATCGGAAACAAGATGATCGGCGGAAAGATCAACGGCATGATCGTTCCCATCGACCGTACCCTGCAAAACGGCGAGATCGTGGAAATTCTGACGTCCGCCTCCTCCAAAGGACCGAGCCGAGATTGGATCAACATCGTCAAGACGAGCGGGGCGCGATCCAAGATCCGCGGGTGGTTCAAGCGGGAGCAGAGAGCGGACAACATTGTTCTCGGCAGGAATACGGTGGATGCCGAAATCCGCAAGATCCGCCGCAATGTGACCGATGCGCAACGCGAAGAGATCGTGCGGGGGATTGCCGATCGGCTCGGCTACAACAGCAACGACGATTTTTACAACGCCATCGGTTACGGCGGGTTGGCGGTTTCCAAATTCATCAATCGGTTGCCGGAGGAATGCGACCGCGTGGTGCGCCCGGAAGCGGACGAGACAGTGCAGGACATTACGCCGGATCAGGTTCAGGTGGTTCAGAAGCCGCGCAATATGCGAAACGGCGGAATCGTTGTGGACGGGGAGCATGGCTGCATGGTCAAATTCGCGAAATGCTGCAATCCTTTGCCAGGGGATGATGTTGTCGGGTTTGTAACCAAAGGGTTCGGAATCTCCATTCACAAAACCGACTGCCCGAATGTTTTGGCAGGGCGTGCCAATCCCGAAAACGCAGACCGTTGGAAAGAGGCGCATTGGGAGCTTCCGAACGGAGGCGGCGACAACGGCGTTTACGAGGCGTTGCTTCAGATTTATGTAGAGGATCGTATCGGCATTCTTGCCGAGATCACGGCGGTACTGGCGGATATGCGCGTTTCCATTCTGCAAATCAATGCTGTCAGCCGGAAAGAGGATGGTTCGATTCTGAATCTGAAGGTTGGATGTAAGAACACCGAGCATTATCATTCCATCGTGTCGCGTCTGCAGTCATTGAACGGTGTAAGAAGGATCGCGCGTGGATTTTCATGAGAGGAGAAACCTATGAAAGCAGTGATTCAGCGCGTCCGGGAGGCATCCGTCTCGGTGGACGGGCAAACGGTTGGGAAGATCGGCGCGGGGCTTTTGGTGTTGCTCGGCGTTGCCGGAGGAGACACCCTTGCCGAAGTTGCGCTTCTTGCCAAAAAAATCGTCAATTTGCGTATTTTTTCGGATGACGCCGGCAAAATGAACCGATCGGTCAAGGACACTGACGGCGAGATTTTGGTTGTTTCCCAATTTACGCTTCTTGCAAACTGCCGTCGCGGCAATCGTCCCGATTTTCTCGCTTCGGCGGATCCACAGATCGCAAACGCGCTCTATGAAGCCTTCAAACAGGCGGTCGGCGCAGAGGTCAAACGCGTCGAGAGCGGGATTTTCGGCGCGGATATGCAGGTTTCTTTGCTCAATGACGGACCGGTAACCATTGTGTTGGACAGTGATACTCTAAAAAGCAAATAACCGGGAGAATTGGACTTTTTTTCCCGGAATAAAGGATTTTTTGATTATGAAACTGATTTTGGACGGGGATATCAACATATACTATATTCAGACGCTTTGCATGATCTTTTTTCCGGGTGAAAAATTCGGAGAACATGAAAAGAGCAATCCGGCAACGCCCGAACTGCGCCTGAAGCTGACGCACCGCGCAGACGGAATGAGCGCAAAGGCAACCGTCAAGCTCGGGCAGGATCGCGCGAGCGCGACCCGAACGCTGGCGTTCTCTCCGCATTATACCGAGGAGAAAACCGCAAAGATGGTTTGCGGAGCGGCAGTGATCTCCGCTTGCGGCGAGTTGCTCGGGTACAGACCGTCGTGGGGGATGTTGACCGGTGTTCGCCCCTCCAAAGTGGCAACCGATCTGCTTCGCAGGGGGGTCAGCAAGACGCGCGTGAAGCGGATTCTGACGTCGGAATATTTTGTGATTCCGAAAAAAGCGGCGCTCGCAACCGATGTCGCCCTGACCGAGCAAAAGATCATCGGAACGCCGTCCGCGCGGGATTGCAGCGTTTATATTTCCATTCCGTTCTGCCCGACGCGGTGCTCCTATTGCTCCTTCGTTTCCTATACATCCAAAAAGTTGCTTTCCCTGATCCCAGATTATCTGACGCGCTTGCATTCCGACGTCCGAGCGGTCTTTGCCAATATCCGCCGGCTGGGATTGAATGTCAAAACCATCTACATCGGCGGCGGTACGCCAACCATCCTTTCCGCGGATCAGTTGCGGGAGCTTCTCTCGCTGATCGCGGAGGAGACCGATGTCGGTGCACTGGAGGAATACACGCTTGAGGGCGGGCGAGCGGACACAATCACAGCGGAGAAGCTCGCGGTGGCGCGGGAATACGGTGTTACGCGTACCTGCGTCAATCCGCAGTCGCTTTGCGAAGAGGTGTTGACGAATATCGGCAGGTGTCATACCGTCGAGGAGTTCTTCCGTGCTTATGAGGTCGCGAGGGCTTCTGGAATTTCCGAGATCAACACCGATCTGATTGTGGGACTTCCGGGAGATACCTTCAAAACCTTCTCCAAAACCTTTGATTCCATTCTTGCGTTGCATCCGGAAAACATCACGGTACATACATTCTGCGTCAAAAAGGCGGCGGATATTCTGCGGCAGGACAGCCATATCTATTCCTTGCGCGGAGGCGAGGCCGGGAAATGCGTTGACTATACCCAACTCAAAACCCAGCAGGAAGGGTATAAGCCGTATTATATGTACAGGCAGAAGAACACGGTCGGCAACTATGAAAACGTCGGGTTTGCGACAGAAGGGCATGAATCCAAATATAATGTTTATATGATGGAAGAGGTTCATTCGATCTTTGCCGCAGGTGCGGGAGCGGTGACAAAGCTGGTGGATTATCAGCCGGAAAGCGGGGGAAACCCGGTGATCGAGAGGCTTTTCTATCCCAAATACCCCTATGAATATCTGCGCGATGACAGCACAGCGGAAAAATGCGCCCGCGTTGAGGCATTCTACCGCGAACATGGGCTGATCGACTGAAAGGAATTCGCATGAACCACTTCTTCCCGAGTCAACTGACCCATCAGGAGCTGCAAACGACGATCCAAAAGGCAGACGCCGCGTTTGAGTCTTCGCTTCTGTCCCTTTCGCAACGTTTGCGCCGATGCAAAGGGCTGCGCTTTTTGGGGTTGACAGGTCCCACCTGTTCGGGAAAAACGACAGCGGCGAGAATGCTGACCGAACGGTTGGAGTTTGACGGGCGACATATTCATGTGATTTCCATTGATGATTTCTATTTTGAAAAGTCCTATCTTCGGGCTCTGACCGAACAAAAAGGGATTGCCAACCTCGACTATGATTCGGAGGACACCATTGACGTTGCGCTTCTTGGGGAATGTGTTTCCGCGTTGCGGGAAGGAAGGGAAACCTGCCTGCCGCATTTCAACTTTCTTTCCGGATTGCGCGAGCGCGGCGTTCGGCTGACGCCGATGCCGGACGATCTGTTTCTGTTTGAAGGGATCCAAATTCTTTATCCGAAGGTTCACGCGATCCTGCACGGGGATTCCTACCGCTGCATCGCGATCTGTCCCGTTTCGGGGATCACCGTGGGCGGGCAGACCTTTTCGCCGGATGAGATCCGATTGATGCGCAGATTGGTGCGCGACGAGTTGTATCGCGGGGCGTCTGCCGAATTTACGCTTTCCCTTTGGGAAAGCGTTCGAGCCAACGAAGAAGAGAATATTCTTCCGAACATCGGAACTTGTTTTGCAACCGTAGATTCCACTATGCCGTATGAAATCGGGGTTCTGAAGCCGTATTTGGAAAACAGCCTGAAAAAGGTTCCGGCGAATGACCCGCATATCGACGAGGCAAAGTTAATTCTCGAAAAAATCCGTTTTGTGGAAACGGTGGATTCCTCCCTGATTGCCCCGAAATCCCTTTATCGGGAATTTATTTGACGCATACGACCGTCCGCCCGGGCATATACTGACTTGGAAATCTCTTCGCGGGGGTGCAGCGTATGCAAAGCGGTCAAACAACGGCAAAAAAGACCTTTTTATCGGGCGTTTTGCTTCTGTCGGTCTCCACGGTTCTGGTTAAAATTGTCGGCTTGGTCTACAAGATCCCCATGCTTTCCTACCTCGGCGCGGAAGGCATGGGCTATTTCAATTCCGCATACGAGATCTACGCGCTGTTTTGCGTGATTGCAACAGCAGGTTTGCCGGTCGCGCTGTCCGTTCTGATTTCCGCCGCCATCGCAAAAGGAGAGGGCGTCGGCGCGGAGCGGCTTTATCGGGCGGCGTTGATCGCGTTTGTTTTGATCGGGTTGGTCGGAACTGTTGTGATGGCGGCTTTTTCCGGTGCTTTTTGCCGTTTGATCCAAAGTGAAAACGCGCGGCTTTGTATCCTTGCCATCTCGCCAACGGTTTTTTTGATCTGCATTTCTTCCGCTTTGAGAGGTTATTTTCAAGGTTTCGGGAAGATGCTGCAAACCGCGGTTTCGCAGATCATCGAATCGGTCGGGAAGCTTGGGTTCGGCTTGTTTTTGGCGCATACGGCGTTGAAAGCGGGAAGAGAGACCGGCGAAGTCGCGGCGGCGGCAGGCGTCGGCTTGACGCTCGGAACGCTTGCGTCGTTGCTGTATCTGATTGTGGAGAAGGTTCGTTTTCGTTCGAATTTTCCGCATAATTCCGAAAATAATGCGGAAAATACCGTGAAATACAGAAAAATTTGGTTGGCGCTCGGGAAATTGGCGGTTCCGATCACGCTTGGCGCGTCGGCGGTCAATCTGACCAAATTGATTGACATGACCATGATTCTGCGACGCTTGCAGTCCATTGGGTATAGCGAGGTACTTGCAAACGAAGCGTACGGAAGTTATACCACATTGGCACTTTCGGTTTACGGCTTGCTGCCGACATTGGTCAATTCCATTGCGTTGCCGCTGGTTCCGCTGTTGTCCGCCGCCGTTGCTTCGGGAGATCGGGAGCGGCAGGTCGGGTTGGTGCAGGCTTCGTATCGGCTGACGGCGATGTTTGCAATTCCGTCGGCACTTGGCATAGCGGTTTATGCCCGCCCGATTCTCTCTTTGCTTTTCGGCAGGGAGCCGGAGTCGGTCGCGCTTGCCGCACCGTTGCTTTCTATGCTCGGCGTTTCGGTGTTTCTTTCCTGCATGATTACGGCAACCAATTCCGTTCTGCATGCCTATCGGTCGGTCAACCGCCCGATCATATCCTTGCTTGCGGGTTCTGCCGTTAAGGTCGCCGTGGCGTATGTTCTCATCGGAAACCCGCAATTCGGGATTCTCGGTGCGCCGATCAGCAGTTTTGTTTGTAACGCGATCGTCGTTCTTCTGAATTTGATTTTCGCGGATCGGTTGTGCCGCGTTCCGTCCCTGTGGCAGACCTTCTGCAAGCCGCTGGTTCTTTCCCTCGCGTCGGTGGCGGCATCCTATGCCGCCTATGGGATGACGGTTTTGAGATTGGGAGAGGGGTTTGCCGCAACCATGATCGGGGTTGGCATGACCGTTGCGCTGTTTTTCCTGCTCTCTATCCTGTTCGGAGGCCTTTCGGAAGAGGACCTTCGCGCGTTGCCGATGGGAGAGCGGATCCATCATATGATAAATGCCTTGCGGCCGAAACGAAACAGAAAGGAATCGGAAAGCTCATGATGAACCAAACAACAGTGGACACGATTTTGGAAAAGGAGCGGTATTCTTTTGAGGATCTTTGCCTGATCACGGAATATCTGCGCGGAGAGAACGGATGCCCTTGGGATCGTGAACAGACGCACGAGAGCATCCGTCGGTGCATGATTGAAGAGGCTTATGAGGTGGTGGAGGCGATCGACCGACGTGATGCGGTTTTGCTTTGCGAGGAGCTTGGGGACGTCCTGTTTCAGGTGGTGTTTCATGCGGAGCTTGAGCGGGAAGCGGGCAGATTCGACGCGGGGGATGTGATCAACGGCATTTGCAGAAAAATGATTCATCGCCACCCGCACGTATTCGGAAATGCGAAGGCGGTTGACGGATGCGAGGCACTCGCGCAATGGGAGGCGATCAAGACAGAGGAGAAGCAACGGAAAACACTCGCTTCGCGATTGCACGCCATTCCGCCCATCCTGCCGGCACTTTTGCGGGCAGAGAAAGTGAATGAAAAACTGGGTACATCAGAGGAGAATCCCACCGATTTTTCGGAGATTCTTGCCGGACAAGCCGCCGATTTTGCACGAAATCCGGACGAGAAAAAGCTGGGCGAACTGCTTTTTCAGATCACAAAATGCGCGGCGAGATACAGACTGGACGCGGAGGGTGCGCTTGCCAAATGGACGGAAAAGGTCATTTCGGACGCTGAAAAGCTCGATTTTTAAGAAAAAAAAGAAAAAAATTGAAAAAAAAGACAAAAAACAGTTGAAAAGATACTTGATTTATTGTCAATAATATGGTAAAATAAAGATGCAGAAAGCAATTTCTGACATTTTAAACAAAAGGAGTACCTACCAATGACCAAGACTCAGTTGATCGAAACCGCCGCGAAGAATGCGGAACTCTCCAAGAAGGCTGTTACCGAAGCGTATGATGCTCTGTATGCCGCTCTCACGGAAGCGATCGGAAACGGTGAGACCGTTCAGATTTCCGGACTCGGCACCTTTGCCGTCAAGACCAGAGCCGCTCGCAAGGGCATCAATCCTCAGACCAAAGCAACCATTGAGATTCCTGCTTCCAAATATGTTGCGTTCTCTGCCGCGAAAGCGCTGAAGGACAAGGTCAATTGAGGCTTGACAAATACCTGAAGGTATCTCGGATCATCAAGCGGAGAACGGTTGCGAACGACGCTTGTGATTCCGCGCACGTCACGGTAAACGGCAGACCCGCAAAAGCGTCCTACGACGTGAAAGAAGGGGACGTTTTGGAGATCGCATTCGGTGAGCGGACGTTGAAAGTCCGGGTTCTGAATGTGAAGGAATATACCACCAAAGCGGATGCCGCAAGTCTTTACGAAGTGATATCCTGAAAACCGAGCGCCCCGCATATTTTCCGCGATTTTCGCATAGGTTATAGCAAATAACTCTTGGAGGTGTTTGCCATGAATGCGGAAAATCGGGAAAATAACCGGCAGCCGCACACGCTCACCATGCGCGATTGCAGACTGTTGGAAATGCGGGGCGTTACGGATGTCATCAGCTTCGATGAAGAAACGGTGGAGCTTTCCACGGTTTGCGGCTTGCTGACGGTAGAGGGGAACGGATTACACGTCAAAGTCCTGAATTTGGCGGAGGGAACAGTTTCTTTGGACGGAACGGTTACCGCGCTGACATACTCGGAAAAGGATCCGATCGAAAAGGGGACTTCAAGAGGCTTTTTCGGGAAGAGGGGACGCTGATCGGATATGGTTCTTTCACAATCCGGCATTGCGGTTCTTCATCTTGCGGCGCTCGTTTTGGGGGCGGCATTGGGACTTCTTTTTGATCTGATCCGTTTTCCGCGCATTCTGCTTGAACGAAACCGTGACCATGGCAAAGAGCCGACTTCAGCCCCCCTCCGCAAAAGACGAGCCGTCGGTGTTGCTGTCTTTTTGGAGGATTTTCTTTTTTGTCAGTTGGCGGCAGTTTGCCTGATCCTGCTGTTTTATGAACGGAACAACGGGAAAATCCGTCCGTTTGCCTTCTTTTTGGCGTTGATCGGATTCGTTGGTTACCGGGTCACGCTCGGCAAGCCCGTGGCATGGCTGCTGAATGCCGTTTCGCGGCTGGTTCATCGAGCGGTCAGATGGGTTTTGATGCAGATTTTCAGACCGATCCGAAAGGCGGTCTTGTTTTTGCACGGAATTGGTCAAAAATACTTTACGCGTCTTCTTGCACGCGCAGAACAGAAGAGAAGAAAGCGCTTTTCAAAGAAAATGGTTACAAACGCGGCGCTTGACGCGTGCGGGCTTTTGCCCGGCGGGTATCTTTTGAAAGCGGAGCAAACAGAAGAGCAAACGATCGAAAAGAAAATATACGGACGAAAAGAGAAACCGAGGAAAAACGCCCATGGCAGAAAAGAAAAAAACGCAAAAAATCATCGCGCAGAACAAGAAAGCGTGGCATGATTATTTTGTTGATGAAACATATGAAGCGGGCGTTGCGCTGACGGGAACCGAGATCAAGAGCGTTCGCGCAGGTGCGGTCAACCTGAAAGATTCCTATTGCTCATTTGAGGGCGGAGAGATGTTTGCGGTCGGCGTTCACATCAGTCCGTATAAACAGGGAAACCGCTTCAACCATGAGCCGATGCGCGAAAAAAAACTGCTGATGCATCGCAAGGAAATTTTGAAATTGCAGGGGCGCGTTCAGCAAAAAGGGTTCTCCGTGATCCCGCTGTCGCTGTATTTTGCGGGAAGCTATGTCAAAATGGAGATCGGTCTGTGTCGAGGCAAGAAACTCTATGACAAGCGGGAGTCGGACGCGGAGCGACAGGCGGATCGAACGATGGAACGGCATCTGAAGGATCGGAATTTTGAAGGATAAACGGAAAACCGTCAAATGGTTTGAAAAAAAGCGCCTTTTTGACAGAAAAAAGGCTTGACAACGCACCGTAAAGATGATATGATATGATTACATCGTTCCTTTATGGGGGTGCAATGGTTTCGACGGGGATTCTGACACATGATAAGCGTGGCGAGCCGGGTAAACTCGATAACTGCCCAACTAAAAAATAAACGACAACAACACTGTTGCTCTGGCTGCCTGATTTTACGCCGTTGGCGTAAAATCGACAGTGCCGTGACCTAAGGGTCACCCGTTCCTCCGAGGAGTACCACGACCTCGGGCGGAGCGTCAAATGAGTGGTGAACCTGCATCGGCGGTTCGCTCTTGAACCGATCAGGCAAAAAAGGGCTACTTGACGAGGGAGCGTGTCTGTTCGCGCCTTCAACGGGGAATTTCAAATAACAGACTGTCCACGAAGAAGGTCATGCCGAGGGGTTTTCGGACATGGGTTCGATTCCCATCATCTCCACCATGAAAGAGACCTCTTTTGTCTACTTGACAAAAGGGGTTTTCTTCATTATAGAGATAAAAATTCACACTTTTCGTGTATAATAAGAGAAGAGATCGACAAATCGGGATTTACAGAGGTGATCATAGTGAATGAATTTAATGAATATGTTCGTGAGGTTTTTTCCGCAGCGGGTGATATTGTCATAAAAGCCATGATGGGCGGATATCTTGTATACCTCAATGGTAAACTGATAGGTGACATTTGCGATAACGAACTGTTTTTGAAGAGAACGCCGACGTCGGACAGGTTGCTTGGAGATTCCGAGCTTCGGTATCCTTATGAAGGTTCAAAGACACTGATGCGTGTGTTTGACGGCTTTGATGATAAGGATCTAATTGTGGAGCTTCTGGACGGTATGTATGCAGAGCTTCCGGAAAAAAACGTAAAAGCCAGATGAGAAATACAAATTCTAGTTTGTAGAGGCAATAGATGTGTACCTTTTAGGTAGTTTTAGTTTGGAAACATACCTTTTTGATTTGTGGAGATGATGGGGGGATGAAGAACCCATTTCAGTGCGAAAATCCGCAACAGCAATTATTCTGAAATTAGGGACGCAGACGTGCGCGGATTATAGAATCTGCAATTAAGGAATCTTTTGGAGGCTGTATATGACGTTGAATGAGCGGCGCGAGCAAGTTCGATCTTTTCTCGGCAAGATTGTTGAGATTGAGATTGACCGCCCGATCGGATATGTGCACGAGAAGAACGGAAACCGATGGCAATACCCGATCAATTACGGTTATATTCCGAATGTGATCGGCGGGGACGGGGAGGAACTGGACGTCTATTTACTGGGTGTCGGGGAACCGGTGACCCGGTTTCGCTGTCGTGTGATCGGTGCTGTTTTGCGCGATGATGACGATGAGGATAAACTCATCGCGGCGCCGGATGGGATGTTCTTCACCGCCTCCGAAATAGAGCAGTCCGTTCGTTTCCAAGAGCAATATCATGTGTCCCACATCGTGACAATCTAAAGGAAATTCCCCGAAAACACGGTACTTTTCGGGGAATTTTCTTATTTGCTTCTTTTTCAGCGCATTTCTTCGATGTGGTAGATGTAATCCAGTGTGCGAAGCGCCTCAATTATTTCGGCGTGCGTTTTGTATTTCTTCAGCTCTTCGCTGCTGATGGAAATGGAGATGGAGTAAACGCTCAAACCGGAGTTATGATAGGCAGGGTTGGATTCAATGTCGTCGATCCGAAGCCCCAGCTCGCGGATGGTGGAAACAAAATTCGGCAGGTGCGCGGCATTTTTCAGTTCCAGATGAACCTCGAAATGGTTGGAACGATTCTTGAGAAACCGCTCAAACTTCGGAAAGAAGGAGAGCGATACCAACAGCGCGGCGAACAGGATGATGGTGACGGTGTAAAGCCCGGCGCCGATTGCAGACCCCAAAACAGCGCACGCCCAAAGCCCGACCGAGGTGGTTAATCCTTTGATCTGATTGCGTGAGCTGTAAAGAATGGAATTGACCGTGATGATCGAGATACCGACCAGCGTTGCCGCTGATAACAGGGGAATGGTAACCGCTGTCCCGTTCATCAAATAGAGGTCGATCATCATCGACGCGGTGGAGGCAAGCGAAACCACAATAAAGGTTCGCAAACCGGCGGCGTGACGTTTGCTGGAGCGTTCACAGCCGAGAATGGCGGAAAGAACCAGCGAGAGAAGGATTCGGAAGATAATGCGACCGGCAGGGCTGATCCAGCCGCTTTCCATCAGTTGAGTTGCAATGGGGTCAATCATAGTTTTTGATTCCTTTCATCATGTAGTGATTCAGCGTCGCTTGCGCCGATGCTGTTGACTGTGGATCATGGCTTCCAAATGTTCTTCCGCCGCTTCGGTAAAGGCTTTTTCGTTTTCGGCGGTTATGGTTGGCGGAGGGAGTGTTTGCTGAATGGCGTGGATCCGTTCAATCAAAAGCTCCACAGGGGCTTTTTGCGTCCCATCCGGCGTCTTTTCCTCCACTTGAACGAGATCTTCCAGTTTATCGGAATAAGAACCTGAAAGGTAAAGCGCGGCTTTCGCCGTGGAAGGACCGATCAATTCATGGAGGACGCTTGCCGCGAGAACGATTGCCAGCAGAGCATCCGCCATCATTTTTCCGCTTTCATTCGGAATCGACTCAAATGATCGTGCGCCGAGCGTTGCAAGTCCGATGGCAACACTGGATTGCGGGATCAGCGCAAGACCGAGATAGTTTCGCACCTTCGGACTGCGTCGCGACGCGAGCGATCCGAGAAACGCGCCGATATACTTGCCGAAAACGCGGAATACCAAATAGAGAATTCCAATCACGACGATGGGCATTGCGCCGAAAGCGTCCACACGACCGAAAAGGATTTTCATATTCAGGCTTGCGCCGGAGCGGACAAAATAGAGCAGGAGAAGCGGGGGACTGAAATAGTTCAGTTGCTTAAAGAGCTTATCGTCATCGGTGATGTTGACGTAAACGGTTCCCATCGCCATGCAGCCCAACAGCGGAGAAACATTGATGATGGTGCAGATGCTGCAGAACGCAAAGAGGAGACCGACAGAAATGATAAGTCTGTTATCAGTGGAGCGTTTTTTCGGCATCATGGATTTCATCAGAACGCCGAACAGGCAACCGACTGCCATCACCGCCAAATTGATCAGAATCGGTTTTGCAATGTCCCAGGCGTTGAAACTGTTTGTACCGGTTACAACCGACATGGCAACCGAGATGGCAATGCCGTAGGCAAAGAGACTGAAGATGTTATCGAGCGCAACCACCTGCAAAAGATTGGTCACAAACTCGCCTTTTGCCCCGGTTTGACGGATGGTCATCATGGTGGATGTCAGGGAAGAAACCGATGCAAGCGACGCCAAAACGATGGAAAACGCGAAATTGAGATGCAGGATCGCCCTTGCCAAAATGAACACCAAGACCGATGCGAGGCTTGCTTCCATGAGCATGATGACGACCGTTTTCGCGCCGCTCTGCTTGAGAACGGAGAAACGGAAAAATTCGCCGGTACTGAACGCAATAAACGCCAGCGCAATGTCCGGGATAAACCCCATGCCGCCGATCACGGCTTCCGGGACAAGGTTTAGCACAAAAGGACCGATCAAAATTCCGGCAATGATATAGGCGGAGACATTCGGCAGACGAAGCAGTTTGCCGATTCGCGTCATCAGAAAGCCGGCGAAAACCATGATCGCGATGGTGATGATCGTGGAGCTGATTGTAGGCAGCCCGAATAGCTTTTCTTGGAGAACGGACAACATGGCAACTGAAAAATTCCTTTCAAAAAAATCGAAAAAGGACTTGAAAATACGTCTTATATATGATATACTATTTAAACAATAAAGTCAAGTTATAATATTTTTGGTATCTATAAATAATCTTTATCGAGGTAATGATCATGCTGGATGTGAAAATGGAAACGCTTCTTGCCGTTGCAGAAGAGAAAAGCTTTACCAAGGCGGCGGAGCGCCTTTCGCTCACGCAACCCGCCGTTAGCCATCATATCCGCTCCTTGGAGGAGGAATTGGGGGTAAAGCTGGTGATACGGGGGCAGCATGAAATCAAATTGACGCCGCAGGGCGAGATTGCCCTGCATTATGCTCGTCGCTTTCAGGCGATGTATACCAAGATGTGCCTGCGGTTGACCGATGCCGCCAAGCATATTACGAACCTGCGCATCGGCATTACGCACACCGCAGAGAACAACCTGATCACCGAGGTTCTGGCAAAATACAGCAACGCGGAAAAGGGAACCACCATAACAATCATTACTGATACGATCAAAAATCTTTATGATAAACTGGAGAATTATGAGCTTGACCTTGCGATTGTGGAGGGGAAACCGTCGGGAAACGATCTCTTTTCTCTGATGCTGGATACAGACTACTTGGTTTGTGTGGTCTCCAACAATCATCCGTTGGCAAAGCAATCGATGGTCACATTAAACGAGCTGAAAAAAGAGCGCATGATCATGCGGCTTCCAACGTCCGCAACGCGTGTGCAGTTTGAGGCGACGCTCGAGAGCATCAATGACTCCATCGACCATTACAATGTCATTCTCGAGGTGGATAACATCGCAACCATCAAAGACCTGATCCGAAAGGACCTCGGCGTTTCCATTCTCGCAAAGAGCGCTTGCATGGATGAGCTTCGAAAAGGCAAAATCACGGCGCTTCCAATCGAAAATTTGAGCATGATCCGCGAAACAAACATCGTCTATCACAAGGATTTTGCGGATATCGACATTCTCAAGGACATTTCAAAGCTCTATCAGGAATCCAAAAAACATTATAATTGAGCAGAGAACCCGTCGGCATCAACCGACGGGTTCTGTTGATTGGATGATCCCTCCGCCGTAGACGATGTCTCCGTCGTACAGGACAACCGATTGTCCTTTTGTGATCGCTCGCTGCGGTTCGTCAAATACCACGCAAAGGGTGTCCTTGTTCGGTTGGGAAACGGTTGCCCATTGCTCCTGTTGGCGGTATCGCACCTTTGCCTTGAGCCGAATTTTCCCCTCAATCTGCGGTACGGCGATGAGATTGATCTCTTTTGCGGTCAATTCGCGCGAAAACAGTGCGTTGGTTTTCCCGAGAACGACTTGGTTATTCTCCATGTCCAGCCGGCAGACGTAGAGAGGCTCAGGCAGGGCAAGTCCCAACCCACGCCGCTGACCGACGGTGTAGCGGATGATGCCGCGATGTTTGCCGATCTTTTTCCCGTCCTCGGTCAGAAAATCGCCTTCCGGGTAAGTTTTTCCGGTGTAGCGTTCAACAAAGCTTGCGTAGTCGCCGTCCGGAACAAAGCAGATGTCCTGGCTGTCATGCTTGTGGGCGTTGATCAGACCGTTTTGTTCGGCAATCGCTCTGGTTTCCTCTTTGGTGAGGTTCTCAAGCGGGAAAACAGTGTTGGCAAGCTGTTCTTGAGTCATTGACCAAAGAACGTAGCTTTGGTCTTTGGTCGGGTCGGCGGCTTTACGAAGCAAAAACCGACCGCTTTGCGGATCCAAGGTGATGCCGGCATAATGCCCGGTGACAATACGGTCACAACCGAGTTCCTGTGCCCGACGGAAGAGCGCGTCAAATTTGAGAAACCGGTTGCAGTCAATGCAGGGATTGGGAGTTTTGCCGGCTTCATAGGCTTGAATGAAGCGGCGGATGACGCACTCCTCAAACCGATCCGAAAAATTGAACACATAGTAGGGAATTCCCAACCGCATGGCAACGCTTCGTGCGTCCTCGACGTCGTCAAGTGAACAACAAGAATGTTCTTTTTTTAAGCCGATCTCCTCGTTTCCGAAGAGTTTCATGGTCACGCCGACGCAATCATATCCGCGTTCTTTCATCAGAAGTGCGGCAACGCTGGAGTCAACACCGCCGCTCATCGCGATCAAAACCTTTTCCAATCCGCTGCCTCCTTTGCCTGATCTTTGTTGTATGCAGAAATATTATACCTGCTTTTCAAGGTTTTGTCAAGAGGGAAAAGAAACGGCAAATTTTTGCTTTTAACTTGTATTTTACGGTACTTTTCGCAAAAAACAGACAATTTTGCATCTTTTGATCTGTTTTTTTACGTCAAAAAAGAAAATAATATAAGCGAATCGAAACAAGAAAGGAGACGTGTTATGAAACAAAACCGTCAACCGATTCGTTTTATCGGCGCTTTTTTTCTTTCCTTGATTTGTTTGATATCCGTACCGTTTTCCGCTTGCGCAAAGGGCGCGGACTCCTTCAGCTGGTATTGCGTTCATGCCAAGGATCATCAGCGTCCGCAAAGTGATCCTCAATTTTCCTTTGTGGAGTCGCTCGGCGGCTTCTATCTGGATCCAAACAAGACAGAAGAGGACGAGGATCATGTTGTTTATCTGACCTTTGACGCGGGCTATGAAAACGGAAATATTGCAAAGGTTTTGGACGTTTTGCAGGCGGAAAATGTGCCCGGGGCGTTTTTCATTCTGGAAAACCTGATGGAAAAGAATCCAGAGATTGTCCAGCGGATGGTTCAGGAAGGGCATATTGTTGCCAACCATACCGCGCATCATCGAAATATGAGCAATGCCGACGATGAAACGCTTCTGAAGGAGCTTCATCTGTTGGAGGAGCAATTCCGGAATTTGACCGGCAAAGAGATGCCCTGCTACTACCGACCACCGGAAGGACGTTTCAGCCGTTCCAATTTGGAATGTCTGCACAAAAACGGGTATCGAACCATCTTTTGGAGTTTTGCTTACCCGGATTGGGATAACAACCGCCAAATGTCGTCGGAGAAGGCGAAGCAGATTATTCTCGATAATGTCCACAATGGAGAAGTGATGCTTCTGCATCCGACGTCGGCAACAAATGCTGCCATTCTTGGCGATGTGATTGGTGAACTGAAGTCGCAGGGCTATCGCTTTGGAACACTCGATGAGCTGACTTCCGCAAACGCATGAACCAACGATTTTTACGGTATTTTACGGTATTTTTAGCTGTTTTGCTATTCTGTTCAGCCTTTCTCTCGCTTCCTGCCGCGGCGTTAGGCTATCGTTGGGTTCCAACCGAAACAAGCCGGATTGCACTGACGTTTGACGACGGACCGCACCCGCGCCTGACATCCCGGATCCTCGACATTTTGGATCGTTATGGGGTTCGTGCAACATTCTTTATGATCGGGCAGAATGTTGAGTATTATTCCGACGCGGCGCGGGAGGTTGTCGCTCGCGGCCATGAGATTGGGAACCACACCGCCAATCACCGTGCCCTTCACGGACTCAGTGAAGGGCAAATGAAAGAGGAACTGAACAATTGCGCCGAAAAAATTGAAGAGATTTGCGGATGCCGTTCGCGGTTGTTCCGACCGCCCGAGGGCGTTGTTGATAAAACGGTTTTTCGCATTGCATCTGAAGGGAATTATGAAGTAATCCTTTGGAGCATCGACACGCGTGATTGGGAGATCAAGGATGAAAAGGCGATTGTCAACCGCGTGATCAGCGCGGTGAAACCGGGCGACATTATTCTGATGCACGATTTTATCGGCAGAAACAGCAAAACGCCGGAAGCTTTGGAAATTCTGCTTCCAAAGCTTCTGGCGTTGGGATATGAGCCGGTTACGGTCAGCGAATTATTGGGGATCGGTTGAGGACGTTTCGCCCGCGTCTGCTTCTGATCCCTTTTCGTTGTCCTTTTCCGTGGTTGAATCGTCGTCATCCTCGCTATCTGCTCGGTGATAGGGGGCAATCATATAGCGGTCGATGACAGGATATGCGGCATAGACGGTGATGAAGCCAGAAACCGCTGGGAAATGGAGAATCGGAAGGATCAATCCGAATCCCAGCCGTCCGCCGAAGGGCGCGACCATCAGAACAAATCCGGCATTGATGATGGTGAGCAGAATCAAGCCGAGCGTTCCCATCAAGTTGCGTTTGATACCGAGTGTGGTAAAGATGAGAGCGTTTTTCAGGATCTTGCGGATCGAGAGATGGAATGTGATTTGCAGAAGATAGAGATAGAACCGCATAAAGAAATAGAGAATTGCGAGTGCGCAGGCGGCAAAGAACATCACGTCGTTTCCAAAGGAGCCGGTTCGGAAGTAGAAATAGAGAATGTCAAACCCAAGAAGAAAGAGAACGATAAAGTCGATCAGACCGAGGAAGAATCCTTGCTTCCAATTGCGTTTGATTGCATAGAAATAATCGGGACCGAGAAAGACCGCGTCGCCGCGCACCATTCCTCGCAATAGATAGGTGGATCCGATATTCTGCCAACCAAATGTCAGCGCAAGGAAAGCCGCGCAGATTCCGATGGCGACGTAAGTGCCGGTTGCGTTATAACTCGGAACGAGGAATTGCGTTCCGAACAGATCCAGCAGAAAGGTGCTTTTCGGGGTGGATTCGATCAGGTTTGCGCCGTAAAGCGGGGCAAAAAGTGCCGTTTGCTGCGTCGGCGTGGTCTGAATTCCCATATAGACCAGCACCGCGATCAGAATCGGCAGGATCATGGGGAGCATCATCAGGTTGATCGAAAGCAATCGCCAGAATTTTCTGCCGAGTAAGCGGAAGAAATGGCGCAGGTTGGGCGTTGTGTCCTCCCATTTTGCGTCCGGTCGATCCTTACTTCCGTTGAAAAAATTATATAACAGATGTTTTCTCAAAATGAGCGTCCTTTTCCTTTCCCATTTCGGTGAGACCGATTACCTCTTTATTCTATCACATTCTGCCCGAAATGTCAACCGCCGCAAAAAATTTACAGTGCGGACAAAAACAGACATTCTCCACTAAAACCTATTGACAAGTCAGGCGTTTTCCTGTATAATGTATAATCATAATTATTTATATGGATTTTATACACTTTGAGAAGGGAAACATCTTCATGAGATTGGTTATCAAAGTCGGAACGTCGACGCTCACGCACGCCACCGGACGGCTGAACATCCGCCGGACGGAGCTTTTTTGCCGCGTTCTCGGTGACCTGAAAAATGCCGGGCATGAAATCATCCTGGTTTCCTCCGGCGCCATCGGCATGGGCGTTGGGAAACTGGCGCTCAAGGAGCGCCCGCAGGACATTCCGACCAAGCAAGCGGCGGCTGCTGTTGGGCAGAGCGAGTTGATGTATACGTACGATCGCTTATTTTCGGAATACCACCACACGGTGGCACAGATCCTTCTGACAGGGGATGACTTCGGTCACGAGGATCGCTTTGCCAATTTCCGAAATACCATTTCCCGCCTGTTGGAGCTTGGGGCTCTACCGATCATCAATGAAAACGATACGATCGCAACCGACGAAATCAAGGTCGGGGACAATGACACGCTTTCGGCAATGGTTGCCGTTGGGGTGAACGCCGATCTGCTGGTTCTTCTTTCCGACATCGACGGCTTGTACTCCGCCGATCCGCGCAGATGTGAAAATGCCCGCTTGATCCCAGAAGTGCGGGAGCTGACCGATGAGATTCTTGCGCTCGGCGGAGAAAAAGGATCCGCGCTCGGAACCGGCGGGATGAAAACCAAGCTCTGCGCGGCAAAGCGTTGCATGGAAAACGGCGTGGACATGGTGATCATGAACGGAGCCAAACCCGAGAAGTTATATGACCTGACCGACGGTATTCCAACGGGAACGCGGTTTTATGCAAAGGAGCAAAAACAATGACAACCAAAGAGGTTTTGGCGGAGGCAAAGGCGGTCAAACACCGGCTGGCGCTTTTGAAAACCGAAGAGAAAAACCGGGCGTTACTTGCTATGGCGGCGGCGCTCGAAGCGGAAACCGACGTGATCCTTGCCGCAAACCGCGCGGATCTTGACGCGGTCGGATCATCCATGAATGATGTCATGAAGGATCGGCTCCGGCTGTCAAAGGAACGGGTTTGCGCCATGGCGCAGGGAATCCGGGAGGTTGCGGCTTTGCCGGATCCCGTTGGAAAGGTGATCAGTCGGGTGACGCGCCCGAACGGCTTGATTCTCGAAAAGGTGCGTGTTCCCATGGGCGTTGTTGCAATTATCTACGAGAGCCGACCGAATGTGACCTCAGACGCGGCGGCGCTTGCCCTGAAAAGCGGTAACGTTTGCGTTCTGCGCGGAGGGAAGGAAGCTTTTCGGTCATCCTGCGCGATCCTCGCGGCAATGCGAAGAGGGCTTGCCTCGGTCGGTATGCCGGAGACTTTGATCAACATGGTTCCCGATACGACCCGCGCTGGAGCGACCGAACTGATGACGGCAACCGACACGGTGGATTTGTTGATTCCTCGCGGCGGAGCAGGTCTGATCAGCGCCTGCGTGGAACAGGCAAAGGTTCCTTGTATCCGGACTGGGACGGGAATTTGCCATGTCTATGTTGACGCCGCTGCCGATCTTGAAAAGGCGCTGAATATCGTTGAGAACGCAAAGGCGAGCCGTCCCTCGGTCTGCAACGCCGAGGAGGTTTGTTTGGTCAGCCGCGCGGTGGCAGAGCGTTTTTTGCCCATGCTTCGCCGGCGATTGACGGATGACCGGTTTGCCGCCGGCAAACCGCCTGTGGAATTGCGGTGCGATGCGGAGGCGTATGGAATCATCGGCGGCATCTTGGCGACGGAAGCGGATTTTGACACCGAGTTTCTCAACTATATCCTCGCGGTAAAGGTGGTGGAGGATGTTTCTGAGGCAATCCGGCATATTGAACAGCATTCTACGCACCACAGCGACGCGATTATAACCGAAGATCCGCAGGCTGCCCAGCTGTTCACGGCGGCAATCGACAGCGCGGCGGTTTATGTCAACGCGTCAACGCGGTTTACAGACGGTGGAGAGTTCGGTCTCGGTTGTGAGATCGGCATTTCCACGCAGAAGCTCCATGCACGCGGACCAATGGGCTTGGAAGAGCTGACCGCGTATAAATATGTTATTCATGGCAACGGGCAGATCCGTTGAATGAACCAGAGAACGGAAAGGAAGGTATCGGAATGAATCGGTTTCAATTCGGATTTATCGGTTGCGGAAATATGGGCGGTGCGCTTGCCTCCGCGGCGGCGGAAACACTTCGCGCAGATGCGCTTGCCGTTTGCGACGCGGATCCCGCCAAAACGGCGCCGCTTGCCGACAGCGGACGCGCAACGGTTGCAACGCTTGAGGAGGTAGCAAGGAAGAGCGTTTATCTCTTTCTTGCCGTGAAGCCGCAGGGGCTGGTCGGGCTGTTTGAGACCGTTCGACCCATTCTTGCGGAACGGGATGACCGTTTTGTGCTGGTTAGCATGGCGGCGGGAACCTCAGTGGAGCGGATTCGTGCGCTTGCGGGAGGGAATTATCCTGTCATTCGCATCATGCCGAACACGCCCGTTCGCGTCGGGAGCGGCATGACGGTTTACACCGCGGAGGGAACCACGGAAGAAGAGGTCGACGCTTTCCTGCGTGGACTTTCCGCCGCGGGACGTTTTGATCGGATTTCGGAACGCCTGATCGACGCCGCGGGAGCACTTTCCGGGTGCGGTCCCGCGTTTGTCTATCTGTTTGCCGAGGCGTTGGCGGACGGCGGGGTGGAATGCGGTCTGCCACGCGACGCGGCAATCCTTTACGCGGCGCAAACGCTGGAAGGGGCGGCTAAAATGCTTTTGGAGTCGGGCGCACACCCAGCCAAGCTGAAGGACGCCGTCTGCAGTCCCGGAGGAACAACGATCGCGGGCGTTCACGCGCTCGAATCCGGCGCTTTCAGAGGGACGGTCATGGCGGCTGTACGGGCGGCTTTTGAGAAAACAGAAAAGCTGAAAGAAAGCAGATGAAAACAAGAAAAATCGTTGTTTTAGACGCGGCTTCTCTTGGAGATGATCTGGATCTGACTTTGTTTGAAGCCTTCGGTGACCTGACGGTTTATCGCGAGACCGATTCCGCCAATGCCGCCGACCATTTGAGAGATGCGGACATAGCGATTCTGAATAAGGTTCGCCTGACAGCGGAAATCCTTGCCGCCGTGCCGTCGCTTCGCCTGATTTGCGAGGCGGCGACCGGCTATGATAACATTGATATTCCGTATTGCCGTGCGCACGGAGTCGCGGTCTGCAATGTAGTGGGATATTCCACGCAATGTGTGGCGCAGTTGACGGTGAGTATGGCGCTTTCGCTGGTGACGCGGCTTCGGGAGTTCGGAGACTATGTGCGAAGCGGGGCTTACACCGCGTCAGGTATTCCGAACCGATTGACGCCTGTTTTTCACGAGATCGCGGGGAAAACATGGGGAATCATCGGCTACGGAAACATCGGAAAGCAGGTTGCCAAGGTTGCCGACGCGCTTGGTTGCCGCGTCATTGTCAACCGAAGAAACCCGATGGCGTCGTCGGAGCGCGAATGTGTAACCTTGGATGATATTTGCCGTCGCTCGGACATCCTTTCCATCCATACGCCGCTCAATGAAAGCACGCGGAATCTTTTGGATCGGGAACACATTGCCATGTTGAGAAAGGATGCGATTGTGATCAACGTTGCACGAGGAGCTGTGACCGACGAGCACGCACTTGCAGAAGCTCTGGAGCAGGGAAACCTCGGAGGGATCGGAGTTGACGTTTATACACAGGAACCGTTTTCGGTAGATCACCCGTTTAACCGCATCAAGAATTTTCCGAATGTGTTGCTGACGCCGCATATGGCGTGGGGCGGTTATGAGACCCGTGTCCGGCTGATGTCGGAGATGGTTGAAAACATCAGATCGTTTCTCGGCAACATCCCGAGAAATCGTGTTGATTTGCTGTAAAACACGGTACTTTTCATAAAAAGTGGATTAAAAGAACGTTGGGAAGCTGAACAACGCCTCCCGCAGTCGCAGATAAATCGGGAAGAAATCAGAGATTGGCAAAGGGTTGGTTCCGCGTCCGCATTCCAGCGTTGCCGCGGGAATCTTGCAGGTTTCGATGCACCAATCGGTCAATCCGCCATAGGACGCGAGGTCCTCTGCTTCGCAAAGCGGATAGCCGCAGAGAAGCGACAGTTTGCGAAATGCCGCTTCGCTACCGACAACCGTTTTCCCGTGGCTTTTCCAATAGATTTCTTCACCTTGGGTGTGGAGCGTGAGGACAGCTTTGAGCGGGGCATGAAATCGGATGTAGTTGCAGAGCGCGTGAACTTCCGGCTCGGATTCGGGAGCGAGACCGCTAAATCTCGTTGGAGCGCCGCAGGGAATCTCGTTTTCTTTTTCTAATTTTTTATATTCGTCGAATCCGGCGTCATAGTTGTGATTGAGATCTACGCCGCGCGCATTTGCCTGCCATCTGCCGAAATCCTCCTTTCCGCCGTTCATGCTGATCACGCGGCTTCGGAGCGGGTTTTCGGGGTCAATACCGTGAATGGCGTAGTCAATGCCGTCCGGGTTGAGCATGGGAACGACGTGGATCGTATAACTTTGCCATAAATCGGTCAGGTTTTTACGGTAAACGGGGCGACCCAAATCGTAAAATTCGCAAAACTCGTTGACAAACCGCAGGAGCAGATTGGCGGTGATCCATTCCATGCCGTGGTGCGCACCGACATAGAGAAGTTGCTTTTTCCCTTGTCCGAGGATCAGAACCGGAATTTCCTTTCCGAGAATGCTTTTTCCGATACCCGAAACGGTGAGAATCGGGTAGGTTTCCGCGAGCTGATTGACAGCGGATGAGAGTGCGGCGCTATCCATAGGATGTTCCATCGGTAGAATCCGAGATCTTTCCATATCCGCAAAATCTCCTTTTTTGATTTGTTTTCTATATGATTCTATGCCAACGCAGAAAGGACGGTGAAATCCGATGGCAAAACGCTTAACGCACCTCGGAGGTGTTTGCCTTTTGGGACTGTCGATCCTTTTTTTTGCGGTTTGCACACCGATTTCGATTTGGGCAAGCGGCGACGTGCTGATTGCGGAGTCAATTTTTCCAACGGTTTGGGATCTGTTTCAGAGTTTTGTGCAATTTTTGGTTTATTGGGTTGTGACGGTTTTTTTGTCGCTTTTGATGATCCGAACCGCCTCGGTGCGTAGCTGTCTCCCGCTTTTGGGTTGGTATGCGGCGACGGCGGTTTTGCGGATTGGGGGAAGCCTGATTCTCGGATCATTCATAACGGCGGACGGTTTTGGATCCGATGCGTTTTCGGACAATGTTTGGTATGCGCTGTTGGATCTTTTGTTGGATTTCATCCTTGTCGGCTTGGTGCTTTTGACTTTGTATTTGTTGATTTTCCGTAAAAGTACCGTAAAAAGCGATGATTTTCATCTTCCGCCAAACAGTTTTTTCAAGCAGCCGACCCGCCTTCATGTTGCCGTTGCGGCGGCAGTTGCGATCCCGTCGGTAATTCGATTGATCGGGCGCATCCGATATGACATCGACTTCGGCGCACCGCAAAACACAGCGGATCTGCTCTGGATGGTCTTTTATTATCTTGCAGATCTGATTTCTGTTTTGATCGGTTATCTGACGGTTTTGTTGTTGCTGAAAAAGCTATCTAACCCGCGCGAAGGTGACGTTAAATGAATCGCTATCCCGGGAGAAAATCGTCTGCTTAAACGGGTCGAACAAAACTTGATAACATGAACAAAAGAAGCCGCACCTGATTTTGGTGGCGGCTTCTTTTGTTATCATTCATCAAACCCTGTTTTGCCGATACAGTTCAAACGCAAGAACCGCGGCGGATGCGGATGCGGAAAGAGAGCCGCGAAACCCACCGCCGTAATCAATTCGCACGATTTTGTCTGCTTTTTGCAATAAATTACGGGAAATACCGCGTTTTTCGCCTCCGATGACCAGTAAAACAGGGAAACGGAATGTCCCGTCAAAGATGGAAACCGAATCCCGGATTCCTGCGGCGAGAATCTGATACCCGGCTTGGTGAAACGCGTCGGCAGTTTGATCGGCGTCGGAGGTGAAGAGCGGCATTCTCTCGGATGCGCCGGCTGAAGCCCGCGCAACGATCCCGGCGGCGCTCATCCAATTGCGTGCCGGGAGGATCACACCGTCCACACCGGCCGCATATAGGGATCGCAACGCGTTTCCGAAATTATACGGATCCTCCATGCCTTCCAAATAAACGTAAAAACCGTTCGGTCGGATTGTTTCCGCTGAAAGAACTGGAATGGTTCGATCTGTGCATTCCGCCAAAATTCCGCCATGGGTACTGCCGGTGGCGAGTCGGTCAATGGTCTGTGCGTCGGTCATGACGATCTCAAAGCCGTTTTCATCGGATTTTGCTTTCAAAAACCGAATTTCCGAAGCTTTTTTGCTACTTTTAGCACGGTCAACCCATAAGCGGAGAATTTTTCTATCATTTACATCCGAGCTATTCAACAGCGCGGAGATGGAAGTCATTCCTTCCAAGAGAACGGAATCAGCTTTTGGTTCTTCTTTTTTCATTTCTTTGTCCATCCTGATTCTATCGTGGTTGTCCGCCTCATATACTGTAGCAAAACCGTAAGGAGGTTGTTTGATGATGGCGGGATCTGTTTGGAACGGGAGAGAAAGATGCGTAATTTTGGGAGAATATCTGATCGAGCACGGAGCAACCGTGCGATCCTGTGCGTCTGCTTACGGCGTCAGCAAGAGTACGGTACATAAGGATGTGACGCAAACGCTGAAAACGGTCAATAAAGGGCTTTTTGAAGAGGTACAGAAGGTTTTGCTGAAGAATAAGCAAGAACGTCATCTGCGCGGAGGGGAAGCGACTAAACAAAAATATTCGGGTCGGCACGCTTGCCGCGAGCATTGATATTACCTTCTGAAAATGCGTTTGCCGTAAAAGATTTCCTCGATCTCAAACGGATAAAAACGCTTTTCCGCTTCGGAGCGATCGCTTGCGAGGTCAAAACCGTACGCTTTCTCGATAGAGTTAACGCCGCTGCCGAGTAAAATCGGTGCGTGCCGCGCCAGCAATGTCCGGATGATTTCATCATGATCCGGATGGGAAAGGGACTGAAACGAGAACTGAAAGGCGATCTGCGGAAGCGTCGCAAGCCGCATCAGGACCTCTTTCGGATAGAAAACGCTCAACAGGTGCGCGTTTGTCAAGAGAATGCGGAATGGAGAATGACGCGAGAACCGAGCAACCTCGCTTTCCACCCAATCTTCCGGAACAAGCGGAACGGATATGGCGAGATAATCGGTTTTGGGGAGACAAAAACGACGCAAATCATCCCATTCGGCAAGTTGCGGCTGGAGAGCGACAGACGCGGAAGCGGAAAGAACCGCAGGGAAACGCAAAAGGCTTTGCAAAGCCTTTAATGCCGTGTCCAAGCGAATGCGAAAAAATGTTGCGGGGCAGAAAGAGGGATTCCATTCCGGGAGAAAAGAGAAGCGGGAAATCCCGGTGCGTTCGTGGAGAAGCTCCAATGCGGTTGCCGCATCTTCTGGGCGGCGGATCTGATCTGAAAACCCGGGTAAAAGACGACAATTCCAATCGGTGTATATTTTCATCGTTTCAAAAATCCCTTTAACCGTTCGTTTTTCAACTTTTGATTCAAAAAATTGCTACCACCAAAGAACCCCTTTGAGCTTTCCGTTTCTTCCGATTACACTGTCCAAGCCATAGTATTTTGCAACATAAATATTGGGCCATTCCTGCGGGTTTTCCGTATCCAAATAGGTGATTCCGCTCAAACTGTTGTATTTCGTAAAAGCGGGTGGAATCGTCAATTCAACGGATGTATCTCGGTTCTTTGCCGCTTCCGTTAGGATGTGTTCGTTTCGGTTGAAAACAGTAAATGTATACAAATTATCAACGAAACAAGCAATCAATGCGAGGCAAACAACAACCGTAATCAACTTTTGAACGAATACAGTCTTTCTTCCGAAATTTCGATTTTGAATGTTTCCATATAGCAAAGAGGTTGCAAAGATAAATAGGAACACGCACGCGACACTACAACGAAGCGGATAATGCTTTGCAATCAACAGAATAAAATTGGATGCAGCCGCGCCGATCGCCAAAATAATGGCTGCGTATCGGAGGCGTGGATCCGCTTCTTCTTTTTTTGTGCGCTTTATCAGAATAACAAACAAAACAATCAAAGGTGAAATGCTCAAGGAAACCAGCAGGGAGACTCCGATTGTCTCCAGCAGGTTTTTCGCCGAGAAATCTGCAAGTTTATTGACAGTTTCCGCGGGAGCAAAGACCATGATCGCCAGCCCCACAGCGGAACAGATAAGCGACGGCAGAAGTGCCCACGCCCGTCGATGGTGAAAGTGAAAAATGTCAACAATGGTCATTAAGCCCGCAGAGAGCATCACGCCCACCGATAATGGTTCTAAATATCCTCCCAGGATGATGGAAACACACATATGCGGCAGAATCAACACAGGGTGTATCTGTTTATGTCTGATCAGTGATTGAAGAAACGGTAACAGAAACAGCAATCCGAAAAAGACCGCGAAAAGATAATTGCAGGAACCGTCAAGCCAAAGATTGATCTGACCGAAATTATGCTCGAAAAGGAAAACCGCTCCGAAAATTGCTAACAAAAAGAGATTGTTAGTGTCTTTTTGTCCATTTGAAAGTTTGTAAACCAAAAAAATAGTCGTAACAAATACAAAAGAATTCAAAATGTCAAAAACAATATCCGGGAGCATTAAAAAAAGCTGTGTAAAGAAATGACCGAAATAACGCCCATTTACGCCTCGTCCATGTTCCAGCAATGATTCAAAAATATCTCCGAAACGCGTCAGTCGCTCATTGGTGGCGAAGCTAAAAGCGTACTGATAATCGTCCGCTAATTTTAACGTAAGACGATTGAACAGAAACATAATCGCAAACATCGCCAAGAGGGTTAGCATTTGCATTTTTTTCGATGTCCTAAATTTTTGTAACATAACCCATCCTTACTCATCATTTATGGTAAATTGATTCAAAATGTTCCTTTTTACCTCTCTCAATTATACAAAATTTGCATTTTGTATAATTTATAATATAGAGAGGAACCGGGGGGCAGTTCTCTTTTGCGGTACACCGACGCGATGTTTGAAATGTCAGGTCCTTTTTTTCTCTCCCTGCCGCCATTTTGACGGGCTTTTCCCCATTATTTCACGGATTTGCCGAATTTTGTGGAAAAATTTACGAAAGATTCACCTTTTTTCTGAAAAATGTGCTATAATAGACTCGATCGGTTTTCAATGATACTGAACCGTGAAAATTCCAAAAATGATTTTACAACGGAGGAAGCCCCATGGCTATCAAAATGAGAATTCTCTGCGCCAGCAAAAAGAAGCTGCAAAACCTTGCCAATGACATTAAAGTCAAATACGATCTCGCCTTCAACGCTGTTGATGTGATCCCGCCCGCATATCCCTGCGACAAGGAACGGATTGTCATTCTTGCTGTCTCCGCGAAAGGAACAAACGGTCTTTCCGATTCCGTTCGCCGTTTCTGCGGCGAGCTGACCAAGGCACGCGCTCAAAATGTTGCGCTTGTCATCGACGGTGATGAGGCTGCCGCAAACGCTGTCAAAGCAATTCTGACCGAAGCCGGAACCAACGTCATTGACGAAGTGCTTTACATGAAAGCGGGACTTTTCGGCGGCAAGCCGAACGCGCAGGAGCTTGAGACCGCTTATGCTTGGGTTGATCGCGTGATCGCCAATCTCAAATAATTGATTTCATTTTCGGCTCCGCCGTTCCCTTTTCGGAACGGCGGAGCTTTTTTTTGTTTCAAAAACGCATGGTGAGCTGATCGGTTTCGTTGATGTTGTCGAGTACACCACCGGATCGCAGAATATCAATGACAGATTTGGAGAGCTTTGCTCGCGTCTGCAAATCTTCAATTGAGAAAAACGGTTCTTCCTCGCGTGCCTGAATGATGTTTTCCGCGGCATTTTCTCCGAGTCCCGGAAGCGATGAGAACGGCATCCGCACCGCTCCGTTTTCGGGAAGAAACGCATAGGAATGCGATTTGGCAAGATCCACGGGGAGAAATTTCACGCCGCGTGCCATCGCTTCGTTCATCAACTGCAATGTGGAGATGCTGGCGATTTCCTTCGGAGAGGCTTCCTTACCGCGCTGGCGGATATCTTTCATCAGATTGACTACGTACTGTTTTCCAGCCCGCGCGACAGTCGCGTCAAATCCGTTTGGCGCAACGGTGAACATGGTGCAGTAAAACTCCACGGGTTTATGGACTTTATACCACGCCAGCCGGATCGCCGAGATGACATACGCGGCGGCGTGCGCTTTGGGAAACAGGTATTTGATCTTTTTGCAGGAGGTGATATACCATTCGGGAACGCCATGCTCCCGCATTTCCGCCTCCCATTCGGGCGTCAGCCCCTTCCCCTTTCGAACCGCTTCCATGATCTTGAAGGCGTGTGAATTCTCCAGCCCGTAGCGAATCAGGTCGATCATGATACCATCACGGGTTCCGATTACGCGGGAAATATCGCAGGTTCCCTCTTTGATCAGATCCTGCGCGTTGCCCAGCCAGACGTTTGTCCCATGGGTCAACCCGGAGATCTGAAGCAGGTCGGCAAAGTTATGCGGCTTTGCGTCGAGGAGCACTTGCTGAACGAAATTGGTCCCAAGCTCCGGCAACCCGAAGGTCCCGATCTCACAGTCAATGTCCGCCGGTTCCACGCCGAGCGGACGTGTGGATTCGAGCAATTCATAAACCGAGCTATCGTTCATAGCGACGTCGAGAACCGATGTGTTTGTGAATGTCTCGAGCCATTTGTATTTGGTTGGCATATCATGCCCAAGCTCGTCGAGCTTCAGGATGGTGTCATGCAGATAGGAGAACGCAAAGTGGGTTGTGATGATGTCCGAATTGGGATCGTCAGCCGGGTGTTGGATGGGGGTGAAATCATAAACGTCGTACTTCTGCGGAACAACGATGATGCCGCCCGGATGCTGCCCCGTGGTCTTTTTGACACCGACGCAGTTCATGACCAAACGATTCATCTCCGCGCGAGGCAGACTGACGCCCATTTGCTCAACATACTTCGCAACATAACCGTAAGCGGTCTTGTCCGCCAACGTGCCAAGCGTCCCTGCGCGGAACACGTGTCCTTCCCCGAACAGTTCCTCTGTGTACTTATGGACGCGTCCCTGCACGTCTCCCGAAAAGTTCAGGTCAATATCGGGCGATTTATCTCCGTAAAACCCGAGGAAGGTTTCAAACATGATGTCATGCCCGTCCGCGCGGTATTTGGTTCCGCATTTCGGGCAGTTCCGATCCGGCAGGTCAAAGCCGGATCCGACTTCCCCCTTTGTGAAAAACTCGCTGTGCTTACATTGCGGATTGGGGCAATAGTAATGTGGCGGGAGCGGGTTGACCTCGGAGATTCCCGCCATGGTTGCGACAAACGAGGAGCCGACAGACCCTCGCGATCCGACCAAATACCCCTGCTCTTCGCTGAAACGCACCAACCGCTGGGCAATCAGATACAGGACGGCAAACCCATTGTTGATGATGGAGGTCAGTTCCTTCTCCAACCGCTTGGAAACGATTTCGGGAAGCGGATCTCCGTACATATCCTTGGCGCGTTTCCAGCACATCTCCTGCAGTTCCTGCTCCGCTCCCTCCATCTCCGGGGTGTAGGATCCCTTGGGGATCGGGCGGATCGGTTCAATCATGTCCGCAATCCGATTGGTGTTTGTGACCACAACCTCATAAGCCTTCTCTTTGCCGAGGTAAGAAAACTCCTCCAGCATCTCGTCTGTGGTGCGGAAGTAGAGCTCCACATCCTTGTTGTAGTCCTTGAATTTCATACCGGCAAGGAGAATTTTGCGGTAAAGTTCGTCCTCACGGTTGAGAAAATGCGCGTCGCAGGTGGCGCAGACGGGCTTATGATACCGTTCTCCAAGCTCCACGATACGCCGATTGAGATCCCGAAGCCCTTCCTCATCGGCAACGCGCCCGTCCGTAATCAGAAAGCGGTTGTTGCAAATCGGTTGAATTTCAAGGTAATCATAGAAATTCACAATTTCCTCGATCTCGCTTTCGGGACGGTTTTCAAGGATGGCACGCATCAATTCGCCGGCTTCGCAGGCGGAACCGATGATCAGACCGTCGCGGTATTTTTCCAAAACGGTTTTCGGAATCCGGGGTATGCGGTGAAAATAGTTCAGATAGCTCATAGAAATGAGCTTGTAGAGGTTTTTCAAGCCGGTTTGGTTTTTTACCAGCAGAATCTGATGATAACTGTTGAGCTTGAGCGGATCGGATTTTTCGGTCATTTCCCGCTTGAGCGCGTCCAGATTCCGCAGCTCCATTTTCTGCATCTTATCGAGCATACAGAAATAGATGTTTGCAAGCATTTCCGCGTCGTCGCAGGCGCGGTGATGGTTGAACTCGCCGAGCTGATAATATTCGGCAACCACATCCAACTTATGCGATTTCAATTCGGGATTGATGTATTTGGAGAGTCCGACTGTGTCGAGATAGGGATTCTCAAACGAAAGTCCGGACCGCTCGGCATAATAGCGGATAAAGCCGATGTCAAAATTTGCGTTGTGCGCGATCAGGAGCGGGTATGGCTTCCCTTCCGCAACCTTGTGATTCCCGATAAACGCAAAAAACGCGCGGAGTGCGTCGGCGACCTTGGGCGCGCCTTTCACCATCTCGTCCGTGATGCCTGTGAGCTTCTCAATCTCTTCCGGAATCGGGCGCTCTGGGTCAACGAACGTGTTGAACCGCTCCGAAACCTTTCCGTTGCAAATCTTCACCGCGCCGATTTCCGTGATGGCGCAGTTCTGCACCGAGAGGCCTGTTGTTTCAATGTCAAACACAACGCATTCGGCGTCAAACGAAGGGGCAAACCGCCCGGAAATCGCGCTTGCCGTATCGTTGACAAAATAGCTTTCGATTCCGTAGATGACCTTAAACGGAAGATCAGGGTTGTCCTTTTGCAGTTTTTCCAGCGTAAGCATTGCATCCGGAAACGCCTGAACGTTTCCATGGTCGGTGATGGCGACAGCCGGATGTCCCCATTTAACTGCGGTTTTGACAGCCACATCGGGAGGAATCAGCGCGTCCATGGTGGACATGGTTGTGTGCAGGTGCAGCTCCACGCGCTTTTTCTCGGCGCGATCCACGCGCCGTTGCTTGGAGATTTTGGCAATATCCTTGAACATGAAGGTCAGATCCGGATCATCCGGGCGGTTTTTGCGCTTGATTCGCTTGGTATAACCGCGCATCGCAACAACCGCCCCGCCGCCCAGAATCGCTTTCAGCTCTTTTGCGTCCTCGGGTTCTATGCCGAAGGTATGATGCTCGATGGAAGCATGGCCGTCAAAAATATCGAAAGTGACGTCAAATTTGTCGCCGCCGCGGCTTTCCTCTTCCGTATAGTTAAATACTTCTCCCAAAATGACCGCGTTTGTCTGCGCGTCCTTGAGCTGCGCGATGGGAACGGGTCTGATTTCAAACGGAGACCCGTAAACGAATTCCGGTCCCGAAATGTCAAATACAGAAAATCCGATGCGGCAGGTTCCGTCCTCTCCCATCACAGGCGTTGGATCTGTGTCATAAATCGAAGGGACGCGCGGGAGCATAGTGGTTTCCTTGCTCTCCGATGGCGTTGAATGGGGATAGACGCTGTTGGGCTGCGGCAGATTCGCAACATATTCCTTCCCCGCTTTTGCGGCTTCCCGCTCCATCTCATCCATCCGACCGCGGAAGGAACGATAGTAATCCTCCTGGTCAAAATCATCGATCTGACGGACGGTCACGCGGATTTCGACTCCAAACTCGGAGCGAATGATGTCCTCCAGCACCTTCGGGGTCTTGGCGTCATGGATCAATTCAATGCCGCTTTGAACAAAGGGGATCTCTAAAAAAAGTTCGTCCCCCTCCAGCCGGTACGTCGCACGCTCAAAAAAGCCTTTTGCGACAACGCCCCTGCGGTTCAATTCCAAAAGCAGGTCGGGGATGACCTGTTCGGAAAAACACTCGCTTGGGTAAGTTGGCAACAGGCGAACAAGAGACAGATCGTAGGCGCGGCGAATTTCTTCCTCGGCTGTGTATAAAAGGCGCTTGGCGATGTACTGCGGGAATGCTTCCGAAATCTCCAACGCACGCATTTGCTGATCCGCTCGGATGCGAATGGAATCCGGGTCGGCTGTCTGCAAAAGGGCGGCGATCTCCTCTGTCGGTTTATACTTATTCAGAATCTCAAGCAACGGTCTGCTCATGTCAGATTCCTTTCGTCGGCAATGAGACGGATTTCGGCAATCAGCCGAGCTATGATCTCGTCTTCTCGAATCTTTTCAATGATTTCTCCGCGGCGGATTAAAACCGCCTCGTGTGCCCCTCCGGCAATGCCGACATCGGCTTCCCTTGCCTCTCCGGGACCGTTGACAACGCATCCCATGAGCGCAACCCGAAGGGGAAGGTTGTCCAATCCCTCTGCTTTGACAACCTCCTCAAAACGGCGAACCAGGGGGATCAGGTCGATTTTGGTACGCGCACAGGTCGGGCAACTGACGATGTCCATTCCACGCTGTCCCCGTGCCCCGACAGCACGCAGAATCTGCCTTGCCGCGTCCACTTCCTTGATCGGATCATCGGTCAAGGAAACGCGCACTGTATCTCCGATGCCGTCACAGAGCAACGAGCCGATTCCGATCGCGCTTTTGATCAGTCCCCGGTTCCCGCCGCCCGCCTCAGTGACGCCGAGATGGAGCGGATAGGAGCAGGCATCCGCCAGCAGACGGTTGGCGCGGATCATATCCGGGACGGTTGACGCCTTGATGGAGACCGCAATATCGGTGAAATCAAAGCGCTCCAACAGGGCAATGTGATAGAGTGCGCTCTCGCAGAGCGCCTCGGGTGTGGGCGAACCGTGTTTTGCGAGGATATGCTTTTCGAGCGAACCGCTGTTGACACCGATTCGGATCGGAATATTCCTTTCGCGGCAGGCTGCAACCACCGTGCGCACGTGGTCGTCATCGCCGATGTTTCCGGGATTGATGCGGATCTTATCAAATCCCAACTCGGCGCAGCGCAGCGCGATTCGGTAGTCAAAATGAATATCCGCCACAATCGGAACGCGAATGCCCGCTTTGCGGATCGGAACAATCGTTTCCGCCGCGTCAAGGGATGGGACGGAGACGCGAACGATGTCGCATCCGGCGGCTTCCAGCGTGCGGATCTGCGCGACGGTTGCCGCCGCGTCGCACGTGTCGGTATTGGTCATAGATTGGATCGCGATCGGGTAATCGCCTCCGATTTTGCAATTTCCTACGGAGATCACTTCTGCGATTCGTTGTGTTTTTTGTTCATTCATAGCGATATAACGTCCTTTACGGCAATAACAACGGCGAGCAAGAGGATTATCACAAGCCCGACGAAGTTGATGATTCCTTCCACCTCAGGCCTGATCGGCTTGCGCCGGACGGCTTCCACCAAATAGAGGAGAAGATGCCCGCCGTCAAGCGCCGGCAAGGGCAACAGATTCATGATGCCGAGGTTGATGGAGATGATGATGACAAGATGGAGCAAATTGCGGCCCTGACCGCTTTTCGCGACATCCGAAATGGTTTTGGTGATACCGATGGGACCCGAAACGGCTTCAAAGCCATAGCGGCGCGTGAGAAGCCCTCTGATGGAATCATAGACCATTTTCACGGTGGAAAGCGAGCGATACCATGTGTGTTTGAGGATGGTTCCGAAATGGACGTGTGTTTCTCTCCAGATGAGAAAATCGGTTCTTCCGAACGCGATGTTCTGCTCCACAAAGGTCGGAAATCTGACATCGGAAATCAAAACCTTTTCCCCGTTTCGCAGAAGCGTGAGCGTGACGGGCTGATACCCTTGGTTCATAATTTCATAGGATAATTCGTCATAGATGTGAACCGAGGTGTTGTTGACCTTCAGAATAACGTCGCCTGCCTGCAATCCCTTTTTCTCATCTGTTCCGGCGCTCAACGAGGTTTGAAAATAACGATCAATCAAATCATCGTTGAAATATGCCGTAATTTGCGGCGCAGGCTCAATCAGGTCCGTTCCGTCTTCGTTTTCCCGCATGACCGAAAACGTCACGATCCCGTTTTCACTTTCATGCACAGCGTTCCGAAACTGATCCAGCGTCAGAATCCGAATCGGAGCGGAATCACCCTCGGGAATCAGGTAGTACAGGTAGTCGTCGTTTTGCAGACCTTCGTAGGATTCTTCCGACGTGTAGACCACGTGAAATCCGGCAACTTTTGTGGTTGCGAGGTTATCGGCTCCGCTCGCGATGACAAAGACCAACATCAGCAGAAATCCGAGCAGAAGGTTCATCATCGGACCTGCCAAGGAAATCAGAATCCGCACCCATACGCTTTTGTTGCAGTACGCTTGCTTGGCAAGTTCAGGGTCAATCGGTTCCTTTTTCTCGGTATTTTCCGCGTTTTTTTCATTCAGATCGTTCAAAAAGATTGGCTCTTGAGCGCTTTGCCTTGGCATTTCGGGTTGCGCACCCTGAACCGGTTCCATTCCGCTCTCTCCGAACATACTCACGTATCCGCCGATCGGAAAGATGCGCAACGAATAAATTGTTCCGCTTTTTTTCGAAGTTTTGGAAAACAGTTTCGGTCCCATTCCGATGGAAAATTCGAGAATTTTCACTCCGAATGCACGCGCGACCAAAAAGTGCCCGAGTTCATGAATGAAAATCAGGACACCGAAGATCAAAAGAGCGAGCAAGACCGAGAGAACATTCATAGTTCATACTCCTGTGAAATGATTAAAAATGGCGGGAAATTCTTTCCTCCGCACGAATCCGGGCGAGTTTGTCAACCTCAAAAATGCCTTCGATCGTGCTTTGCGAACGCGCTTGCGGCGTCAGTTGCCCGACCGTGTTCTCTACAATGTCAAAAATCTCCGTAAAACCGATCCGATGGTTCAGAAATGCCGCAACGGCGACCTCATTCGCCGCGTTGACGGCGGCTGGAACCGCTCCTCCCGCACGGATGGCGTCGGTTGCAACCCGCAACAACGGAAACGTTTCCAAATCCGGCTTCGCAAAGGTCAGTGAACCGACGCGGAAAAGATCCAACTCCGAAATGACCGCGGTTGCCCTTGCTGGGTGCGTGAGCGCGTATTGGACGCAAAGCCGCATATCGGGAACCGACAGTTGCGCGATTACGCTGTTATCAGTATATTCGACAGCCGAGTGCATTATGCTCTCGCGGTGTACCGTTACCTCGACCTGATCGGGCGAAACGCCGAACAGATGCACCGCCTCGATCACCTCAAATCCCTTGTTCATCAAGGTTGCGCTGTCGACCGTGATTTTCGCTCCCATTTTCCAGGTCGGGTGCGCGAGGGCGCATTCGACCGTAATATTCCGAAGCTGTTCGGCGGAATATCCGTAAAACGGACCGCCGGAAGCGGTCAACAGGATCTTTTTGATCTGTTTCGGTTCTCCCGCCCGCAGGCATTGGAAAATGGCGCTGTGCTCGCTGTCAACCGGCAGGATGGTGATTCCCTTTTCTCGCGCCAGCTTCATCACGATTTCACCAGCGCAGACAAGCGATTCCTTGTTTGCCAAAGCAAGGCGTTTCCCCGCCTGAAGCGTTGACAATGTGGGTTTCAGCCCCGCTTCGCCGATGATGGAATTAAGAACAATCTCATCGGTTCCGTGTTCCTCAGCGATCATTTCGCAGATGCCCTGTTCACCGGCATAAACCCGGACGGCTGTGTCGGCAAGCCGGATTTTCAGTTCTTTTGCGGCGGTTTCATCCGCCATCGCGCAGGATTTGATGCCAAACGCACGCGCCTGTTCTTCCACGCGTTTTGCGTTGCGGTTTGCAGACAGCGCGTTGATGCGTGTGCCGGTCTGCATCGCCACGTCGATTGCCTGTTCGCCGACGGATCCGGTTGAACCGAGTACCGTGATGGAAGGTTCATGCTCCGTCGTCATGTCAAATCACCTCAAGTAAATCGAAGAAGGACGTGAATACAGCCAAAACGACCGAAACGGCGATCACCGAATCAAACCGATCCAGCACGCCGCCGTGCCCCGGAAAGATGAAGCCGTAGTCTTTGATGCCGTAATGCCGCTTGATGACCGACATGGCAAGATCTCCGATCTGCGCCACGATGGAAATCACAAGCCCCCCGACTGCGAGAAGCAGGTAATTCGCGTGAAACGCGGCATCCGCTTTTTCCACAATCCATCCGAACAGGATCATGGCGAGAACACAGAACACGATTCCGCCGATGCTCCCCTCAACCGTCTTTTTCGGGCTGACCTCTGGGATCAATTTGTGCTTGCCGCCCCGCCCGAAAAGCATTCCGCAAAAATACGCGAAGGTATCGGTCACCCAAGCGCCGATAAACGCGATGAGATAGATGTACTTGCCGCCCGCCACACGGTCATGTACGAAGAGGATCGCGCAAAGACCGACCAACGCGTAGAAAATGCACATAAGTGCCGCGGAAATGTCCGTAACTTTGTATTTTCCCTTTGAAAAGATCAGAACGCCGAAGAGATAGAGTACTGTCAGCAATACGGCGGAACCCGCGATCTGCTCCAAGGTTATTTTTCCGTCTTGCGGCAGATAGCGAATCAGAAACGGAAATGCCACGGCGCAGAGATAAAATGGAGCGGAAACTGCAACCGAACGGCGCAACCCCGTGCATCCAAGCATTTCGTAGGTTGCAAGCACCGTGCAGAACGCCAGCCCGATCGGAAGCACCGCTGTATCGGCAAAGATCAGAATCGGGACGAACACGCAGAGCGCAACGATTGCCGTAATGATTCTTGTTTTCATGGAGAATCCTTTCCGATGCCCGTTCAAACACCGCCGTAACGGCGTTTTCTGCCGTAAAATGCGGCAATGGCATCATCCACATCCAGCGGCGAAAAATCCGGCCATAGGATGTCTGTAAAATAATATTCGCTGTAGGCGGACTGCCAAAGCAGAAAATTGGAGGAGCGGAATTCTCCCCCTGTTCGCACGATCAGATCCGGCGGCGGGCAATCCAATGTGTAAAGATGACTTGAAATGTCCGCTTCGGTGATCACCTGCTTCCCTTCGCGGATCAGCTCGTTGCAAGCGTTGGTGATTTCCTCTCTGCCGCCATAGTTGACTGCAATGTTCAGGATGAACGGCTTATGAGCGGTTTCGCGGTCAATTTTTGCCATCTTTTCCTGCAGATCATCCGGGAAGATGGCAAGGTTTCCGATGAAGCGAAAATGAACGTTGTCCTCTTCCATCTCCAAAAAGCACTCTTCGATATAGTCATCGAAGATTTTCATAATGGTGTCAACCTCTTTTTGCGGGCGCTTCCAATTTTCGGTGGAAAACGCGTAAACGGTCATATATTGCAGTCCGATTTTTTCGCAGTAGCGCCCGATCTTTTTAAAGGTTGCGGCACCGTGGCTGTGACCGAATTCACGCGGCATTCCGCGCCGACGCGCCCATCTTCCGTTTCCGTCCATGATGAATGCGATGTGCTTTAACCGTTCGTCGACGCGCTCCCCGCGATCCGCCATGGTCTGTCGCTTTTTTTGTTTCTTTTTCCAAAACATTTCGGTTCTCCGTTCTGTTGATGTTGACCCGACGAGTCATGAACCCGTCGGGTCAGGAGAATGAATATCATCAGATCTGCATGATCTCTTTTTCTTTTTTAGCAGTGATGGCGTCAATCTGCTTGATGTAGGAATCGGTGAGATCCTGAACGGATTTTTCGCTCGACTTTTGCTCGTCCTCGGTCATATCCCCATCCTTTTTCGCCTTCTTGATTTCATCGTTGGCTTCGCGGCGGATATTGCGGATGGCAACGCGTGCTTCTTCCGCCATTTTCTGAATCTGCTTGGCGAGCGTTTTGCGGTGTTCCTCGGTCAGCTGCGGGAAGATCAGGCGAATCACCATGCCGTCATCAGTCGGCGTGATGCCGATGTCAGAGGTCAGGATCGCTTTGACCATGTCCTTGAGCGTGGAGCGGTCGTAGGGCTGGATGGTGAGCGTTTTTGCATCGGTTACGGTAACCGACGCCATATCCACGATCCGGGTGGGCGTTCCGTAATACTCAAAGGTGACTTTGGAAACGACCGCGGCGTTTGCCTGGCTTGCGCGAATGGCGGAAAGGTTGCTTTCATACGCGGCAACGCTCTTTTGCATTTTTTCTTCCGACGGTTTGGTATTGAATTTCATGACGATAGATCCTTTCTGTTGTTTGTTTCTGATTTCAATTATGAATTTCGGTTCCGACCGATTCTCCCATGATCACGCGGTAAATGTTTTCCGGGTCGGAAAGACCGAAGGCATACCCGCGGATGTTGTTGTCCATACAGAAGATGGTTGCTGTCATGTCAAGCGCCCGCAGTCCTTCATCCACGATGCGGCGATATGTCAGATCGCTGTAACGGACGGCGTTCGGATTCGTTTTGGGATCATCGCTGTAGATTGCGTCGATGTTTTTCGCCATCAGGATGCAGTCCGCTCCGATCTCGGCGGCGCGAACGACGGCGGCGGTGTCTGTTGAGAAGTACGGCGATCCGAGCCCTGCTCCGAAGATGACAACCTTTCCGGCTTTGAGCGCCTCATCCGCGCCCCTTGCGGTGTATGTGTCGGCGAACGTCTGCATGGGGACTGCCGAAAGGACAACGGCGTCCATTCCTTCCGCAATGAAACTGTCCTGCAATGCGATGGAGTTGATGACGGTTGCGAGCATTCCCATGTGATCTGCCCGGCTGCGATTCATCTCTCCGCCCTGTCTGCCGCGCCAAATGTTACCCGCCCCGACAATCACGGCGATCTCAACGCCGGCGTCGGTGCATTTTTTAATGACCTTTGCAACCTTTGCGACAAAGTCAAAATCAAGGATCCCGTTTTCCTTTGGCGCAAGCGCCTCCCCGGAGAGTTTGAGAAGCACGCGGTGATATTTTGGATGACTCATGAAGCGAAAGCTCCTTCCGTTCGTTTTCTTACTCTTTTATTTTACTACAAAAATCTGTTTTTGTAAACACCTTTTTATAAATAATTGGAAAAAAATAAGAAAAGCAGAGCACGCAAAAGCGCGTGCTCTGCTTCCCGGAACCGGGAGATTATTTGCCGGCGGTCATCTTTGCGATTTCCTCTGCAAAGTTTTCCTCTCTCTTTTGGATTCCTTCGCCCTTCTCAAAGCGATAGAATTCCACGATGGCGATCTCGCCGCCAAGCTCCTTCGCAGTGTTCTTGACATACTGACCGACCTTCAGATCTTCATCCTTAACATAGGTCATATCCAACAGGCAGTTGTTGTCATAGAACTTGGAGATGCGACCGAGAACCATTTTCTCTTTGATCGCGTCGGGCTTCTTTGCGTTTGCGGGATCATTCGCGATCTGCGCGAGAAGAATCTTCTTTTCTTCTTCAAGAACGCTTGCGGGAACCTGCTCGCGGCAGAGATACGGCGTCGGATACGCGCCGATCTGAAGCGCGATGTTCTTTGCGAAAGCCGCAAACTCGGGCTTGTCGGCAACGTTGGTTTCAAACTTCGCAACAACGCCGATCGAGCCGTTTCCGTGAATATAGGTGCTGGTGATGCCCTCAACAACGGCGAACCGGCGAACGGTCAGCTTTTCACCGATCTTAAAGATCATCTCCTTGACCTTTCCGTCAACCGTCATTTCATCGTCATATTTGCAAGCCATCAGCGCGTCCACATCGGCGGGAGACTCCTTGATGATGATGCCGAGCAGGTCGCCGACGAACGCCTTGAAGGTTTCATTCTTTGCAACGAAGTCGGTCTCGGAGTTGACCTCGATGATCGCGGTTTTGTTGCCTTCTTTGCGGATTTCAACGATACCGTCGGCAGCGATTCTCGTTGCCATTTTGGATTCCGCTTTCAGTTCGCCCTTCTCACGAAGGATTTTGATTGCGGCGTCCACATCGCCGTCAGCTTCAACGAGCGCCTTTTTGCATTCCATCATGCCGATCCCGGTCTTTGCGCGGAGAGCGGCAACGTCCTTTGCGGTAATAGCAGCCATTGTCTGTTCTCCTTTCGGTTATTCGGCGTCGGTCGCTTCGGCTTCGGTTGCTTCAGCGGTCTCGGTCTCTTCGGTTGTTTCGCCCTGCTTTCCTTCGATCACGGCGTCAGCCAGTGCGGAGGAAATCAACTTGATGGCACGGATTGCGTCGTCGTTACCGGGGATGATATAGTCGGCGTCATCAGGATCGCAGTTGGTGTCAACGATGGCGATCACGGGGATACCAAGCTTTTTCGCTTCCAAAACAGCGTTTCTTTCTTTCTTGGGGTCAACGATAAAGACCGCGTCGGGTAGCTGCTCCATGGTCTTAATGCCGCCGTAGCTCTTTTCCAAATCAAAGATCTCTTTCTGCATAGAGGCAACTTCCTTCTTCGGGAGCAGATCGAAAGTGCCGTCCTCCTGCATCTTGTAGAGGCTGTTGAGACGGTTGATGGACTTCTTGATGGTCTTGAAGTTGGTCATCATTCCGCCGGGCCAACGGACGTTCACATAGTACATTCCGCAGCGGGTAGCCTCTTCTTTGATGGCTTCCGCCGCCTGCTTTTTGGTACCCACAAACAGGAGCGTGCCGTTGTTTTCGGAAAGCTCGCGAACGAACGCATAAGCCTCGTCGAACTTTTTCACGGTTTTCTGAAGATCAATGATATAGATCCCGTTGCGCTCCGTGAAAATGTACTCCTGCATTTTGGGGTTCCATCTTCTGGTGTGGTGTCCGAAATGAACACCTGCTTCAAGCAACTGCTTGATTGAAATAACAGACATTTTCCATGTCCTCCTTCGGTTTTTCCACCATCGCGGGAACCTTGCACTGACCGCCCTCCCGAGCGGCACCGACGCATTCTTTGCCGCGATGTGTGTAGTATTTTCTTGCGCAAATTTCCATTCTTGCGCAATTACATTGAATTATACCATATCTTCAAGGTAAATGCAAGCCTGCGTCCATTATTTTACAAATTGTTCACAATTCAACGGATTTTTTTCTTTGGCGGCTTGCTCGGGCATACACACGCCGCAAAGTCGTTCGGATTCATCCGAACCAAAATGGTGTCCTCTCCGATGCACTCGATCATTTTCCACGGTATGATGAGATCATCCTGCTTCCCGATTCCGAAAAAGCCGGAGCTTCCGCCGATAACCAGCGCAAGAAGTCTCCCGCAGTCATGATCCGCCTCAAATTCGAAGTCGCTGGCATAGCCGAGACAGCTTCCGTCACAGAGATTGACGATTTGCAGCTTCCGCAAATCGGCGGTGTTATATCGTCTCATGAAATCAACTCCTTCCCATAACAGATGATATGCGAAGAGGAGCGATTTTAGCAGAAAATACGGAAAAATACCGAGAAAAACGCCCGAACGGATGAACGGTTCGGGCGTTGTATTTTTCAGAGGCAAAGGATCTTCAGGGCTTCCCCGTCGGAGTCGATTTTTGCCTGCGTATAGGTGTGGGCATAGTCCGCGATGATCAACTCTGCGAGTCGATCTTCCACCTCTCTTTGAATGTAGCGCCGCATATTGCGTGCGCCGTATCGCCGCGAGAAGGAATGCTTGGCAATGAAGGCTTTTGCGCTGTCCGTCACCGTAAGGCTGATATTTTTCTCCTTCAGAGTCTCCGCCAGTTCGCCGAGCAGAATCCCCGCGATCTTCTCAAAATCCTGTTCGTCCAGCGAACGGAAAGTGATGATCTCGTCAACTCGATTGAGAAATTCGGGACGCAAAAAGCTCGAGAGTGCCTTTTCGGTCCGGTCGTTTGCCGAGGCGGTTTCGTTTGCCGAAAAGCCTGCCAGCGCCGCGCTGTGATCCGACCCCGCGTTGGTGGTCATGACAATGACGGTATTTTCAAAATTGACGGTTTTGCCGTGTGCGTCGGTCACGCGTCCGTCATCCAGAATCTGCAAGAGAATGTTCAGTACATCGGGATGCGCTTTTTCGATTTCATCAAACAGAATCACCGAGTACGGTCTGCGGCGGATCTTCTCGGTCAATTGCCCCGCTTCGTCATATCCGACATATCCGGGAGGCGCTCCGATGATGCGCGAGACCGAATGCTTCTCCATGAATTCGGACATATCCAACCGAATCAGCGTTTCGGGAGAATGGAAGAGGTCGTTTGCCAGCGTTTTGACAAGCTCTGTTTTTCCAACCCCGGTGGGTCCTGCGAAGATGAAGGAAACCGGCTTTCTTTTATACGCGATACCCGCCCGGTTTCGCTTAATTGCTTTCGCAACTGCCGCGACCGCGTCATCCTGACCGATAATCCGTGCTTTGAGCCGCGATTCCAAACGGTCGATCTGCTCAAATTCATTTTCGGTGATAGAGGTTGCCGGAACACCTGTCCAAAGCTCGATCACGTTTGCAAGTTCATCCTCGTCCATCTCCACTGCTTTGGTTGACGGTTCCAGCTCGTTGAGCCTTGCCGAGAGTTTCAATTCCTCCGCGCGGATCTTGGTAATTTCTTCATAGCGATGCTGTTCCACCTGATCGTTTCCGGCAATCTCACCCTCCAACGCTTCCCGACGGCTTTTGAGCGAGAGCAAATCATCCCGGATCTGATAGGTCTCATTGAGCGCCGATGAGGACAACGACAGATGGGAAGCCGCCTCGTCCAACAGGTCGATTGCCTTGTCGGGGAGATAACGGTCGGTGATATACCGTTCGGAGAGAACAACCGCACGGCGGAGCATGGCGTCAGGGATGATGACGTTATGAAACTCCTCGTAGTAATGCTTAATCCCCCGCAACATTTCCACAGTCTCTTCCACGCCGGGTTCATTGACGGTTACAGGCTGAAAGCGACGCTCGAGTGCGGTGTCCTTTTCGATATACTTGCGGTATTCGTTGAGCGTGGTGGCGCCGATGATCTGCACCTCGCCTCGCGAGAGCGCGGGCTTGAGAATGTTTGCCGCGTTTACGCTCCCCTCCGCTTCCCCGGTTCCGACGATGTTATGCACCTCGTCGATCACAAGGATCGCGTTGCCGACGTCGTGTACCTCGCCGAGCAAGCCGAGAATGCGGGATTCAAACTGCCCGCGAAACTGCGTTCCGGCAACCAGCGCCGTCATATCCACAAGATAGATTTCTTTTCCCCGGAGCTTATACGGGACGTTTCCGGCGGCGATGCGGATGGCAAGTGCTTCGGCAATTGCCGTTTTTCCGACGCCCGGTTCCCCGATCAGGCAGGGATTGTTTTTTTGACGGCGGCAGAGAATTTGAATGATGCGCGCCAACTCCCTGTCGCGACCGATGATGTTATCCAGTTTTCCATCGCGTGCGAATTGGGTCAGGTTGCGGCAATATGTTGTGAGGAAGCGGAGCTTTTTCTCCTCTTTTTTCTGCTTACCGTTTTTGTCTCCTGCTGTATTTTGTCCCCCTTCGGGCGGTGGGGTCGGCTGTGCCAACCCGGCTTCCCGAAAGAGTTTTGGTAGGTCAATGGCGGGCGCTCCGCCGTCCTCATTGTCGTCGGCGTCCGATGGGGTCTCCCCTTGCAGAAACGCCCCGAGATCCTTCTCGGCGTTTTCCAACTGCTCCGGGGAGATGCCGAGCTGATTGATAACGTTGCCGACGATGTTGTCAATCGGCACGCCGAGTTCTTTGGCGCATTTCATGCAAAGCCCTTGGGTGGTCTTTTCCCCGTTTTCCATTTTGGTTACAAATATCACAGCCACGCGTTTGTGGCATTGAGAGCACATTACCATTTGAGGTTTGGAATCCTTTCTGTTGTCTTATCGGGTAAACGCTTTGGAAAGCAGGCTGTTGAGATCCAAAAACGAGAAGAATTTTGTGACGGGCGTTTCGGCGAGAAATTTGACGATATGCGACTGCGTGTAGAACGCCGCGTCCGCAAAGAAAAAACTGAGCGTTGTGGAGAGGATGGTGAGCGTGATCCATGCTTCCGCAACACCGAGAACCGCGCCGAGAACATGATCCGTGGTGCCGAGGATGGCAAGCCGCTTCATGATCGCGCCGATGATGGCACTGACGATTACCATCACGATCAGCGCGGCGAAGAACACCAAAACATATCCCGCCACAGCTGAAACAATTTTGGTCAATGCGCCGGAGAGCGAATCGGTTGCCGAGAGGACAAGCGCTTCTCCCGTTTCATCCATGGAGCTGATCTGCTCGCGCATGGATTCCGGGAGAAGAAATTTCGGGAACGCGGAGAGGATCTTTTGCGCGTCGAAGGACTCCGCCGCCTTTTGATACATGGACTCAATTTTGTTATAAACGACGTTGTAGATGCGCGTTGCAAAGAACCGTTCGGCAAGAACATCCGCGACCTTTCCCCCGAAAAAATATGCCGCCACCGCCGCGATCAGAATGCGCAGGAAGCGCATCAGCGCTTTGAATAAACCGCGAACCGCACATCGGATGACGATCACGAGAACGATCACGCCGAAAATAATATCCAAAATATACTGTGTCATTGTGGTTCTCCTTTCAGGTTCCATCCGAACCCGATCGTTTGCTTCATGCTTATATTGTATCACGGAATCGACGGCTTGTCAAACGATTGTCTGTTAATTTTTTGTGACGAATAAAAGACCCGATTCAAATAGAGCCCGCAGGCGGGCGCCGTCAGACCCGCCCGTTCACGGTTGCGGCTTTTTGTGATCTCCGGGATTTCCGACGGATCCAATCTTCCAAGCGCAACCTCTACCAGTGTCCCGACGATGATCCGAACCATATGGTAGAGGAATCCATCCGCGGCGATGCGATAAAGAATCAAATCCCCTTCTTTTGTCAGTTCCGACCGCGTAACTGTTCTGACAGGATCGACAATTTTGGATCCCTGCGCCATATAGGATGTGAAATCCTGCGTTCCGAGAAACTGTTTTGCGGCGCTCCGCATCCGTTCGACATCCGCTTCGTTCAGTTCTTTCGGCAAATACCATGCCCGATTGACCTCGAACGGACTCATCACGCGCCGGTTATAGATCCGATAAAGATATTCTTTTTCAATCACGTCATATCGCGCGTGAAAATTTGCGGGAACCCACTGTGCGTCATAGACGCAAATATCCGGCGGCAGATGCGCCGAAAGCGCCTGCGGAACGCGCTCGACGGGAATTTCTGTTACAAGCGCATCCGTCCCGCGTTGGGCGACCGTTGCGCAGAAGCTGTTCGCGTGAACGCCGCTGTCCGTGCGGCTGCAACCGACGATGTCGCAAGGGTACCCGAACAGTTGCTCGGTTGCCCGGTTGAGCATTTGCTGGATGCTGACGCCGTTCGGCTGAACCTGATAACCGCAGTAGGCGGTTCCCAGATAGGCGATCCGAATCAGAAGTTTCATGTCAGTTCGTCTCATTTCATCCTTTCATCGTGTAGCCGATGCCGAGGCGATTCAGAAAGAAAATTCCTGTGCCGAAGGCGATCAGCAGAAGCACGGCAAACACATCCGAAAATCGAAGGCGAAGCACCTTGAGGCGGGTTCTTCCCTCGCCCCCGTGATAGCAACGGCATTCCATTGCCGCCGCAAGTTCATACGCGCGGTTGAAGGCGGACACCAGCAACGGGATGAGCACGGGCAGAAGCGCCTTGGCGCGACGGATCAGACCGCCGCTGGTAAAATCGGCTCCGCGCGCTTTCTGCGCGTTCATAATCCGCTGGGTTTCCTCCATGAGCGTTGGGATGAAACGGAGCGCGATGGTGGTCATCATGGCGATGTCGTGCACCGGGACTTTGATCTTCTTGAGCGGGGCAAACAACCGCTCAAGCGCGTCGGTCAGGGCGATCGGCGTTGTGGTATAGGAGAGCAAAACCGATGTTCCGACGAGTAGGACAACGATCCTCAGAATCATAAAAAGTGCCGTCCAAAGCCCCTCTTCAAAGATCCGAATGCGCCAAACGTGGGTCCCCCAAAGCGGGATCTCCCAGGACGGCGTGAGCAGATGCTCGCCTTTGGTCATGAAGATGTTGATCAGAGATGTGAACGTGAGAATCATGATCAGCGGTCGGATGGAACGCAGGATCATTCGGAGCGGAACGTGGCTGACCGCCGTCAGAAGGATCGCCGAGAGAACCAGCGCCGCAAAGCAAAGCGCGTTGCGGCAAAGAAAGGTGCAAACGATATATAAAACCGTCAGAATCACCTTTGCACGCGGATCCATCCGATGTATGGGCGAGTTTGCGGGATAGTATTGCCCGAAAGCGATGCTTTTCATGTAAGATTTCCTTTTTGAGACTGATAATACCGTTTCAGAATTTCAACGGCACGGTCAACCGTGTAAACGTTCTCGGGAATGTCGATTCCCATCTTGCGCAAGCGGCGCATGAGTTGCGTGATCTGCGGAATATCCAGCCCGACCTCATCCAGCATGGAAACTTTGGAAAAAACCTCCTCGCAAGTACCCGCGGCAATCACCTTGGATTGCGACAGCACCACCATGTCGTCGCAATATTCCGCCATATCCTCCATACTGTGGCTGACAATGATGACAGAAGATGCGGTTGAGCGCTGATAGCGACGGATCTCCTCAAAAATCTGTTCTCTCCCGATCGGATCCAGCCCGGCGGCGGGTTCGTCGAGAACCAACACCTCCGGCTTCATGGCGATGACTCCGGCAATGGCAACCCGCCGCTTCTGCCCGCCTGAAAGATCAAACGGTGATTTTTCCAGTAAGCTCTCATCCAAACCGCTGAATCTTGCCGCTTCGAGAACGCGCTCTCGAATTTCCTCGTCGGAAAGCCCCATGTTCTTCGGTCCATAGGCAATATCTTTGAAAACCGTCTCTTCAAAAAGCTGATATTCCGGATATTGCATGACAAGACCGACGCGGAAACAGAGACGGCGTTTTCTCGCCTCAACCTCTTTCCGAATCGCCTTTTTCGCGGTACTTTTGCGCAAATTCCGGTATTCCGGAAGCGTTAACCATGTTTTATAAAGTTCTTTTGCCGTGCTGTTGACGTCATATCCGTCCAAGAACACGTTTCCGCTTGTCGGCTTGGAAAGCCCGTTGAGGAGCATCATCATGGTGGACTTCCCGGATCCGGTATGTCCGATGACGCCCGTGATCCGACTCGCGCCGATATGAACGGTCACATCGTCAAGCGCCTGATGCTCAAAAGGAGTTCCCGCACTGTAGGTAAAGCTGACATGATCCAAATGGATTTTATCCATGGGCGGGTTCCCCCCCTCTCAATGTCGCAGCGAGCAACTCGGCACAACTTTCCACATGGGAAATCGCCGTTCCTTCGATCGGGATTCCCGCCTCGCGAAGCCGATGGATCAGCTCTGCGCACTGCGGCACCTCCAGCCCAACCTCGCGTAGTCGGTCGCGCTGTGCAAAGACCTCATCCGGCGTTCCGTCCATCAGAACGGTTCCGTCGTTGATGACGATCACTCGGTCTGCCAACGCCGCCTCGTTCATATAGTGCGTGATATTGATCACGGTGATTCCGTTTTCCCGGTTGAGCATTCGGATGGTGTCAAGCACCTCCCGCCGCCCGAGCGGGTCGAGCATCGCCGTGGATTCATCGAAAACGATGCACTCCGGGCGCATGGCAATGATTCCTGCAATGGCAACGCGCTGTTTTTGCCCGCCGGAGAGATGGTGCGGTTCCCGGTCGGCATATTCGCTCATTCCGACCGACGCGAGCGCTCCGTCAACACGGTGGCGCAACTCGGGCATCGGAACGCCGATATTTTCCGGACCGAACGCGACGTCATCCTCAACGATCGTTGCAACGAGCTGATTGTCGGGGTTCTGAAAGACCATTCCGACGCGACGGCGAAGCGCAATCAATTCCTCGTCGGAGAGATCGCCCGACGAAAGATCGGTACCGCCGACGATCAGTGTTCCCGCCGTCGGCTCCAAAATCAGATTCAGAAGCTTTGCAAAGGTGGATTTTCCAGACCCGTTGTGACCGAGGATCGCGACATATTCCCCTTTGGAAATATCAAGCGTGATATTTTTGAGTGCGGGCACGTCGTCTCCGCCGTTGGATCCTTGATAGGAGAATGACAGATTCTCCGCATGAATGAATGTTTCAGCCAATTTCAGGTTCCTCTCTGACAGAACATTTAAACGCGAAACCACCGCGTGGAGGCTCCGCAAGGCAGATAAGCGCCGGTCTGCGCCACGCGAAGGGCAAGCTCTTCCGATTCGATCCTGCCTCCGAAACGGGAGCGGACGTTCAGCTCGAGCAGATACCGCATGGTCAGCGGCGAAAGACCGGTTGTATAGGAGTTGATCAGGAAAAACAGCGGATTGTCCGAAAGGACGCTTGCCGCGAGCGCAATCAGCCCGTTGATATTTTCTTCCAGCTTCCAAATCTCCCCCGAGGGTCCTCTGCCGTAGGACGGCGGATCCATGATGATTCCGTCATAGCGGTTTCCGCGGCGGATCTCGCGTTCCACAAATTTTTTACAATCGTCCACAATATAGCGGATCGGGGCTTCCGACAAGCCGGACAGCGACGCGTTTTCCTTCGCCTGCGCCACCATTCCTTTTGCGGCGTCCACATGGACGACCGAAGCGCCCGCCGCCGCGGCGGCAACCGTTGCACCGCCCGTATAGGCAAAAAGATTGAGAACCTTCACCGGGCGGTTTGCGCGGCGAATCAAATCTGAAAACCAATCCCAGTTTGCCGCCTGCTCCGGGAAAAGCCCGGTGTGCTTGAACCCCATCGGACGAAGGACAAACCGCAATTTCCCGTAAGAGATGTTCCAGGATTCCGGCAGGTTGTTTTTTACCCATCTGCCGCCGCCCGTTTCGGAGCGGCGATAGATCCCGTCCGCGCGTTTCCAAGCCGGGTGACAGGCAACATTGCGCCAGATGATCTGCGGATCGGGGCGAATGAGAATATAGCGTCCCCATCGCTCCAGCCGCTCGCCGTCTGATGTATCGAGCAATTCATAGTCTTTCCAGTTTTCTGTTGTAAACATCCTGTTTTCTCCGTTTGCTTGGTCGTCAAAGACGTTTGTTGAAATAGGGCGCGAGGCGCGAGGCACCGCTGTGTGCATGGCAGATGGCAATGGCAAGCGCGTCCGCGGTGTCATCCGGCTTCGGAGGATCCTTCAGCCCGAGTAAGGATGTGACCATGGCGATCACCTGTTTTTTGTCCGCCCGTCCGTAACCGACAACAGCCTGCTTGACCTGCATAGGTGTGTATTCCTGCAACGGAATGTTCGCCTGTTTCGCCGCGAGAAGAGAGATTCCACGCGCTTCCGCAACGCGGATGCCGGTTGTGATATTGTTTGTGAAAAATAGTTCCTCGATCGACATTTCATCCGGGTGATAGCGAGCGATCAATTGGCTCATGCCCTCATAGATCATGGCAAGACGGTCCTCGGTCGGGATTCCCTGCGGCGTTCGGATCGCGCCGTATGCAATCGGTCGAATGTTCGCTTTTTCGCTGTCAATGACACCCCAGCCAACAATCGCCAGACCGGGGTCGATCCCCAGGATTCTCATGTGAACCGCCGCCCCTTTCGCTTTTATAATATTCCAAATTACATTATATCACAAACTGCCCTGTAAGTCAAACAATTCTTTTCATTTTTGCAAAAATCCTAAAAAAATAACAATTTTATGGTTTACAGATCGCGTTTTTTGTGATATAATTTAAGATGGTTTTTTATATACCGAGAAAGGTGAATGTCATGGAAATCATTCCGATCCGCCCTGATGATCGCTTGCAGATGAAAAAACGCCATCCTTGCGGCGGGGATTGCTTCCGCGTTCTGCGCGTCGGCGCTTCGGTTCGCGTTGTCTGCGAAACCTGCGGACGAGATATGACGATCGACCGCTTGAAGCTGGAAAAATTTGTTCGGAAAGTCCTTCCGAAAGGAGAGTCGCTATGAACGATATAACGCGGCGGGATCGCAAACGGGGATTTCTTTCCTTTTTGCGCGGAAACGGTTATCTGCTGTTGTGTATGGTGATTCCCGTTCTTCTCGTCTATCTGATCTATCTCGCACGTGGGATTCATCCGTGCGGGGACGGTTGCGTGCTTGTGCTGGATCTGACCGGGCAATACGTTTGGTTCTTTGAAGCGCTTCGCAATTTTGTCCGTGGGGACGGAAGTTTGCTTTATTCGTTTGAGCGTGCGCTCGGCGGTGAATTTCTCGGGATCTATGCCTATTACCTTGCAAGCCCATTTTCCTATTTGGTCTGCCTGTTTCCGAAAACCAAAATGCTGGAGGCTCTGCTTGCGCTTTTCCTGCTGAAAACGGCAATCTGCGGCGGCACGTTCGGCTTCTACATGAAAAAGACCGCACTGACGAGAAGCCGCGTTGCCGCGGTCATATTCTCGGTCTGCTATGCGGTTTCCAGTTATGCGATCGTGCAGCAGCACAACACCATGTGGATCGACGCGATGATGTGGCTCCCGCTGATTACCCTCGGTATAGAAGAACTGATTCGCCACGGCAAATTCAAACTTTATACGTTTTTGCTTGCGGTCACGCTCTTCAGCAACTTCTATATTGGATATATGGTCTGCTTTTGGTGCGGGATCTACTTTCTCCTGTTCTACCTTGCGCACGGCGGCAAGGACGGCGACAACAACCCGCTCGGCGAACGGCTGCATTTTCTGAAATCGCTTTTGCGGATGGTGTTTTTCTCGCTTCTCGCAGTCGGTATGGCGGCAATGATCCTGCTTGGCGCGTATTACTCGCTCAATTTCGGAAAAACAACCTTCTCCACCGCAAAATGGGAATGGTTTACCAACTTCGACTTTTTGGATCTCTTCTATAAATTCCTTCCCGGTTCCTACGACACCGTTCGCCCGGACGGATACCCCTTCGTTTATTGCGGTGTTCTGACGCTTCTTCTCGTTCCCGCTTATTTCTACTCGAAAAAATACACGATGCGGCGCAAGATCTGCTCGGCGGTATTGGTGCTGTTCTTCGTTGTGAGCTTCTCTCTCTCGGTTTTCGATTTGATCTGGCACGGCTTCCAACTTCCCAACTGGCTGAACCACCGCTACAGCTTTATGCTCTGCTTTTACCTTTGCGTTTTGGCTTGCAGGGCGCTGGAGGAATTGGAGACCTTCTCGCTCAAGCTCGTGCTCGGCGTCGGCGGTTTGATTGCAATTTTTACGGTACTTTTGCAGAAATTTACCGATATTGCCCACACCGATCCGAAGGATTTTTCCTGTATTTGGTTCACGCTTGCCTGTTTGATCGTGTATCTTTCGATTCTCGGAATCTCGCGTTCCGGCGTTCGGAAAAAGCAGGTTGCGAGCATTGCCCTGTTGGTTGCCGTTTGCGTTGAGACCTTTGTGAACGGGTTGCTCAACATGAACGCGTTGGACGAGGATGTTGCCTACACCAAATACAGCTACTACAACAATTTTCTTGCCAAAACCCGCCCGCTTGTGGAAGAGGTTCAGGCAGAGGACGCCTCTTTTTACCGCATGGAAAAGACCTACTTTCGTAAGGTGAACGACAACATGGGCTTGGAGATGCGCGGACTTTCCGGTTCAACTTCCACACTGAATCAGGAAACCATTCTGTTTTTGGACAAGATGGGCTATGCCTCCCGGTCGCATTGGTCAAAATATGTCGGCGGCACGCCGGTCAATGATTCTCTGCTCGGACTGAAATATATTCTTTCCGATAATTCCATTTACGGAAACTATTATGAAGTGTTCAAGACCGACGAGGTAAACGGCTACACTGCCTATCGCAACCCCTATGCGCTCTCGATTGCCTATGGCGTTGACGACGCGCTTTTGGAATTTCCGCTTGGCTATTCCGCGAGCGATGAGGAAGCCGCCGATGACAAAAAAACAAGCCCGATTGCCAATGCCGTCAGCGCGGTCAAAGCGACGCTCAACAAATGGTTTGATATTGACGAAACGGTTCGCGGGGACAACTATGTGGATGCGTATGACAGCCCGTTTGAACGCCTCAACGCCATGGTAACGGCGATGCTCGGCGAGGAGGAGACCGTACAGGTGTTTGTTCCGATTCCGCTTTCCGGTCGCGTCACCACAAGCAATCTGGAACGCCCATGGTCAGGCGAGGGACATTCCTGCTATGACAAGACCGACAGTTCGCTTTCTTCCTCCGTGACAGCAACCATTGAAATGCCTGTGAGCGGAGAACTGTATTTCTACCAGCCAACGCGCTTCCCGCGCGAAATTTCGCTCGAGCTGACCGACAAGACCGATGATATCAGCAAAAAATATGACCGTTTCGGCGGAAGCGAAACAACCCGCATCATCTCGCTCGGCAATCAGACGGAAGGTCACAAACTCTCGCTCAAAATGACACTGGAGGCTTCTAACCTCTATTACCTGAAGGATGCCGACTGGTTCTATTACATTGATTGGGATGTGTTTGAAGACGTCATGACGCGCCTTGCCTCCGATCAATTCCAAATCGAAAAATTCACCGAGGATTCCTTTACCGGAAGCCTGACAACATCCCAAAGCGACGAACTGATCCTGACGACGCTTGCATTTGACAAGGGCTGGAAGATCACGGTGGACGGTCAGCGAGCGGAGCCTGTGAAAGCGCTTGGATCCCTTGTTGCGTTCCGCGTTTCGGGAGAAGCCGGAACGCATACGGTCAAGATGGTCTATCGCCCCAATACCTTTGTTGCGGGGTCAATTATATCCTGTATCTCGGTATTGCTGTTCGTTGTTTTGGCGTCGTTGTCCCCGCTGTTGCGCAAGGTCCCGGTTTTGCGCAGTTTGGTTTCGGTACCGATTCGGGAGAGAAAGCCGAAGCCATCCGAGAGCAAAGCGCCGGTGCCGCAGGAAGTCAAGGACCCGTCTCCTCCGGCATCTTCATTAACAACCTCGCAAACATCCGAAAAAAGCGCTCTACCGATTTTGATCGGCGGTGTTTCGGCATTGGGAGCCGCCGCGATCACAGCGCTTGCCTTTTGGATCGGTCAGAAGAAAAACAAAAAGGAGTAAGACCCATGTTTTATTACCTCTGCGGAAAACTCACTCATTTGGAACCCGGAGTCGCCGTGATCGACTGCGGCGGAGTCGGCTATAAGCTCTCCATCAGCGGAACGACTTATGATGCCATGCCGCCGAATCGCTCCGTTTCCGAGCCGCCGATCGTCAAACTCTACACACATCTTTCCGTTCGCGAGGATGACATTGAACTGTTTGGATTCATGAAGCAGACCGAGCTGGCAACCTTTAAGCTCCTTCTGACCGTTTCCGGGGTCGGACCCAAGGCGGCGCTCTCGATTCTGAGCTCCATGACTCCTGAAAAATTTGCGATCGCGGTTTGTACCGATGACAAAAAGACCATCGCGAAAGCGAATGGAATCGGACCCAAAACGGCGGCGCGTGTGATTTTGGAGCTGAAGGACAAACTGATGAAGGAATCCGACGGCAAGCTTGAGATGACCGCTTCCCCGTCTACGCCTGCAACTGGTGAGCGGAGCGCGTTGAGCGAGGCGATCGACGCGCTGATCGTTTTGGGCTATTCCCGTGCCGAAGCCATGACAGCCTTGAAAGACATTGACGTTTCCAAAACCGAGCTGCAGGAGATGATCCGCCTTGCGCTCAAAAAGCTGATGCGCCCTTGAATCCATCGGAAAGGATAAGCGAATATGGACATGGAAACCACTGAATTTGACTTTGAAAACCGAATTGTCAGTACGGGTTATAAGCCCGAGGACGCGGATCCCGAACTGTCCCTGCGCCCGAAACGTCTCGATGATTATATCGGGCAGACCAAGGTCAAGGAGAATCTGAAAATCTACATTGAAGCCGCGAAAAAGCGCGGAGATCCGTTGGATCATGTTCTGCTCTACGGTCCTCCCGGACTCGGCAAAACCACGCTTTCCAACATCATTGCCGCCGAAATGGGGGTCAACATCCGCGTCACGTCCGGTCCAGCCATTGAAAAGCAGGGGGATCTTGCCGCGATTTTGACCAATCTCAACGAAGGTGACGTCCTTTTCATTGACGAAATTCACCGTCTCTCCCGCTCGGTGGAAGAGATCCTTTACCCAGCCATGGAGGATTACGCGTTGGACATCATCATCGGGCAAGGTCCCGCGGCGCGGAGTATCCGCATTGACCTGCCGCGTTTCACGCTCATCGGAGCCACAACCCGCGCGGGTCAGATGACGACGCCCCTTCGCGATCGCTTCGGCGTGGTTCTCAAACTTGAACTTTATACGCCGGATGAGCTTGCGGAGATTGTCCGCAGGAGCGCGAGAATCCTCGGAGTTGAAATTTCGGACGACGGCGCAATCGAACTTGCCCGTCGGTCGCGAGGAACGCCGCGCATCGCCAACCGCCTGCTCAAGCGCGTTCGCGATTTTGCGCAGGTGGAAGGAGACGGCGCCATTCATTCGGAGATTGCCAACTTTGCGCTCAACCGCCTTGAGATCGACGCGCTGGGATTGGATAATATCGATCGCCGGATGCTGGAAACGATCATAAGGTTTTATGACGGCGGTCCCGTTGGGTTGGAAACGCTTGCCGCAACCGTCGGTGAAGAAGCCGTGACCTTGGAAGATGTCTATGAACCGTACCTGATGCAGATCGGCTTTTTGAACCGCACGCCCCGCGGTCGGTGCGTTACCCGCTTGGCATATGAGCATCTCGGAATTCCGTTCCGATCCGCCAAAACGTCCTCCGATCAATTGAATTTATTCGAGGAAGCTGACGCTTCTTCTCCCAAAAAGAAAAATAGTTGATACCGAGAAAACGACCGTTGCAAACAGTTTGCAACGGTCGTTTTCTCGGTACTTTTGAGGAAAATCAGCTCTTTTTGCCGAAAATATCATGCATCAATTCCTTTGCGCTTTCGTTAAAAAGCGCTGTTAATGTTCGGGAGAGAATCTTCCCTACGGTGGGATCCAACTGCATCCCGCGAATCAGCCAACGATTCTTCAGAGAGGCGAGATCGGTCAATGTCAGCGCGTTGTCGGATGAGAGAACACGATAAAGCGCCTCGGTGAATTGCTCCCGCTGTCCGGGTGTCATCTCCCGGATCCATGTGTTCATCGTGCGGTCGGTTCGTTTGCTGTCCGCTCCAACGTCGCGCAGATGCACAAATTTTCCGCCGAGTACATTCCAAGAAAGCGCGTCATGCTGCAAAACGCCCACCTGACGGCTGCTGACAACCGTGTAGTCCTCCTCATGCTCCAGCAGCATTCCGACCACAGCCGATTTCGGAACGATGGTATGAATGCGCGGTTTGAGATCGAGATACAACGGATCTGTCAGCATTCCTCCGCCGAACCCGGGGCCGTCGTTGTTCCAAACCCCCACGATCCGACTCTTCAGGGCTTCGTTGCAATGCACACCCGCGTAGACCGCGAGATTTCCGCCTTTGCTATGCCCGGTTACATAGAGCTTTCCGCTCGAACTTTTTGCCGCATCGTTCAGGTATTCCGCCGCGCGAATCTGTGCGGGAACGCACGGAAGAAAGCTCATGTTAAAGTTTTCTTTCCATCCGACAATGGTGTCATCGGTTCCGCGGTAGGCAACAACGGTTCCGACTTTTCCCAAGAGAAACGTCACCGCGGAAAACTGCATTTCCCGTTGGAGATCAATTTCATTCACATAGGCACGCAGTCCAACGCCCCGGAACCGCCGGGTGTCCTTGATCGCTTTGAAGAGTTTAATGATGTCCTTCGGAATGATCAGACCGATGGTGGCTTTCCGCAGGTCGGGATGGCTCGCAAAATAGGCATTTGCGGCGGATTGTAACGAAACCGGCGCGTCGGAATGTCCTGCCGGAACAACGTCTTTCAGTTCAATATAGGAGATGAGGGAAAAGATCAGACTATCCACCTCATTGGGCGGAACTTGCTCAAAGCTGAGGTCGCCGCGCCAATGAACATAATCAAATACAGTTCCCATTTTCTCCTCCGTTCCGATCGGTCAACCTTTTGGGATAATCGGTCAGCACCCGTGGAAGAGCCGTTTGCTCTCATAGGTGGGTTCGCACGTCAGGTTGATACCGAGCTTTTTGAGAGTATGTACGTCGTTTTCGGAAAGAATGACCGAAGAATGCATTTCACAGTGGCGAAGTTTCGGAAGCTGTTCCATTGCTTTTGCGGCGACCGGATCGGTTACCGCACAGATGGAGAGTGCGATCAGAACCTCGTTTGGATGCAAGCGCGGATTGTTGCTTCCGAGAATGCCGACTTTGAGGTTGGTGATCGGTTCCAAGATTTCCGGTGAAATCAGGTTGACGCGGTCGTCGATGTCCGCCAGCACCTTGAGTGCGTTGAGCAACGCCGCAGACGCCGCACCGAGCAGACGGGATGTTTTCCCGGTCACCATCGAACCGTCCGGCAACTCAATTGCAGCGGCGGGTTTCCCGGTTGCCTGCGCTTTTTCATTTGCCGCCACGCTGACTTTTCGATCGGTGACGTCCAGTCCTGCCGTTTTCATGATTAGTTCGAGTTTTTCTACATCGTGGCTGTCGCCGATGCCGCCCTCTTTCCGCCGGTTGCAGACAGCGGTGAAATAGCGGCGGATGATTTCCATGTTTGCCGCTTCGGAAACCGCGGCGTCGTCAAAGATGCAATTCCCCGCCATATTCACACCCATATCCGTTGGCGAACGGTAGGGGGACGAGCCGCTGATCTTTTCGAACATCGCGTTCAGAACGGGAAAGATCTCAATGTCGCGGTTATAGTTGACGGTGGTTTTTCCGTATGCCTCCAGGTGGAAAGGATCAATCATATTCACGTCGTTGAGATCTGCGGTTGCTGCTTCATACGCAATATTGACCGGGTGCTTGAGCGGCAGATTCCAAATCGGGAAGGTTTCAAATTTCGCATAACCGGATTGAATTCCCTTCTTGTGGTCATGGTAAAGCTGGCTCAGGCAGGTTGCCATTTTGCCGCTTCCGGGACCCGGCGCGGTGACAACGACCAGCGACCGCGTGGTTTCAATGTAATCGTTTTTGCCGTACCCCTCGTCGCTCACGATGCGGGCAATGTCCGAGGGATAGCCGGGGATGGAATAATGTTGATAAACCTTCACGCCGAGGGATTCGAGGCGCTTGCGGAATTTGATGGCGGCGGGCTGATCCTGCCAGCGCGTCAGCACCACGCTGCCGACATATAGCCCGAAGCTGCGGAATGCGTCGATCAGGCGCAGAACGTCCAAATCATAGGTGATTCCGAGATCGCCGCGAACCTTGTTCTTTTCAATATCGTTTGCGTTGATGGCAATGACGATTTCCGCCTGATCCTTGAGCTGAATCAGCATCCGGATCTTACTGTCGGGGGCGAAGCCCGGAAGAACGCGTGCGGCATGGTAATCGTCGAAGAGTTTTCCGCCGAATTCCAGATAGAGTTTCCCGCCGAACTGCGCGATGCGTTCGCGGATGTGTTCGGACTGCATTTTGATATAAAGGTCGTTATCGAATCCCTGCTTATACATGGTATACCTCTTTTCTGTTTCTCATTCGTTCAGAATATCAGACGGATTTCCCCGTCACGTTCGCTTCGGAGACCTGTTTCGTAAAATTGCTTCATTGCACCGACGAGATAACCGATGTCGGCACATCCCGCGGTCTCAAATGCCGAATGCATGGAGAGCTGTGCCATGCCGATGTCAACGGTCATGAGCGGAACCTTGGTGTTTGAGATGCTTCCCAGCGTGGAACCTCCGCGCATATCGCTTCGATTCGCAAAATGCTGAACGGGAATGTTTGCCCGCCCGCAGATCTCCTCAAAAATCGCTTCCGACACGCCGTCGGTCGTGTAGCGCTGTGCGGCGTTGGATTTGATCACGACGCCGCCGTTCAGATGCGGACTGTTTAAGGGGTCGCAAAGCTCGGGATGGTTTGGGTGCCGCGCGTGCCCGTTATCGGCGGAGACCATGAAGCCTGAAGCAAACAGTTGCCTTGCGTCGATTCCGAGTTGTTCGCAGATCCGATCTGTCACATCCCGCAGAAACGCGGAACCGGCTCCCTGTTTGGTGTCGCTTCCGGTCTCTTCGTTGTCGGCGCTGAAATAGAGATCCAACGAATCGCTTCGCGGAGCGGATTTCAAAAAGCCCTGCAAGGTTCCGTAGGCGCACATCAAATTGTCGATGCGGGGAGATGAGAAAAATTCATCCTGCGCACCCCAAATACATCCGTTCATCCGGTTGTAAACAAACAGATCGCCTCCGGCAATCTCCTCCGGCTGACATCCGACCGATTCCGCAAGCAGTTGCTTCAACGCGCCCTTCGCCCCGGATCCGCCGAAAAGCGGCATGAGATCCACCGCGGGGTTGAAGGTATATCCGCTGTTTGCCTCGCGGTTCATGTGAATCGCAACGCTCGGAATCAGAACCAAATCACGGTCGATTTTTATCGTTTTGACCCAGAAAATACCGTCTTTTTTGAGGATAACGCGCCCGCCGACTGAAAGCGGACGGTCGAGCCATGTGGAGAGAATCGTTCCTCCGTAAACCTCGGTATCAAGCTTGAGATACCGATCGAAGGCGACCGATTCATAATTGCTTTTCAATTTGAACATGGGAGAATCGGTGTGGCTTGCCGAGATCAGAATCTGACGGGCTTTTTTCTGCGGAATCCGAAAAGCGATAACCGAGGAAAGATTTCTCGTCAGATAGTAGCATCCGCCCGGTTTGAGCGTCCAATTCCCAGCTTCTTCCAACCGTTCAAATTCGTTTTTTTCCAAAATGCCGCCGATGTTTTCGACGGCGTGAAACGCCGTCGGACTTTTTCTGATGAAATCAATCAGTTTTTCGGTTTGTTTTTTTGATTCCGATGTCATCGTCCGATTTCCTTTCCGTTCAAGTCCTTAAAATAATTATAACACAAATGCTTCCAAAACACAATCTTTTTTTTGATTTTTTTCGCGAAAAAATGCGCTCTCCAAACGGTTCTTCCAAAATGGGGGGATGTTTCAGAATTTGCGGTGGTAATTTTCTGTTTTTTTAGGTATTCCTCTTGCAATTTGGTGCCGTTTCCTTTATAATAGATATAGAATCCCCTCTTCAGAGAGGAAAAACAGGAGGACGATATGAATCAGAAACAACGCTATGAAGCGGCAAAGGAGCGTTACGCCGCGCTCGGAATCGACACAGAAGCAGCCATCCAAAAGCTCTCCGCGGTTTCGATCTCCATGCACTGCTGGCAAGGCGACGATGTTCACGGTTTTGAGAACAGCGGATCCCTGACAGGCGGTATTCAGACCACCGGTAATTATCCCGGCGTTGCCCGCAATCCCGAGGAGCTTCTGCGGGATCTCGACGAGGCATTCTCTCTCATTCCCGGCAAGCATCGCGTCAATGTTCATGCCTGCTACGGAGTTTATGAAAACGGAAAAGCCGTTGAGCGCGATCAGATCAAGCCGGAGCATTTCCGCCGCTGGGTTGACTATGCCAAGCAGCGCGGCTTGGGTTTGGATTTTAACCCTACCTTTTTCTCCCATCCCCTCTCCGAAAACGGAACGCTGACCAACCCGGATGAGCAGATCCGCGCTTTTTGGATCCGCCATGGGATTGCCTGCATTCGCATTTCCGAGTATTTTGCAGAGCAAACGGGAACGCCCTGCCTGATGAACATTTGGATCCCGGACGGATTTAAGGATATTCCCGCCGACCGTCTCGGTCCCCGTCAGCGTTACATGGATTCGCTGGATCAGATCCTCGGATGCGGCTATGACAAGAACAAGGTGCTTGTGACGCTGGAATCCAAGGTGTTTGGAATCGGTGTGGAGTCCTATACGGCAGGTTCCGGCGAGTTTGCGCTTTGCTATGCTATGACGCGTGGCATCGTTCCACTGATGGATAACGGTCATTATCACCCGACTGAAGTGGTTTCGGACAAGATTCCCGCGCTTCTCTGCTTTGCGCCGAAGATTGCTCTGCACGTGACGCGCGGCGTTCGTTGGGATTCCGACCACGTTGTGCGCTATGACGATGAGACGCAGGAGATGATGAAAGAGATTGTCCGTTGCGATGCGCTCGACCGCGTGATTCTCGCAACCGACTATTTCGACGCTTCCATCAACCGCATCGCCGCATGGGTCATCGGAATGCGTTCGGTTCAGAAGGCGCTTCTCTCCGCGCTGCTTCTGCCGAGCAAAGATCTGAAAGCGCTGCAGGACAGCGCACGGTACACCGAGTTGATGGCACGTCAGGAAGAATTCAAACTGATGCCGATGGGCGATGTTTGGGAGGAATTCTGCCGCCGCAACGGCGTTGACGGGACGATTGGCTGGTTTGAATCGGTCAAACAATACGAAAAAGAGGTTCTTTCCGGCAGAGCATAAAATGCTAAACAGACCAAAAGCGTCCGCCACACAGTTTGTGCGGCGGACGCTTTTGGGTTTTGCTTTTTACGAAAAGTACCGTGTTTTTCTCTCTTTTAATATCCTTCCGGAGGTTCCGGCAACGGGGGTTCCTCTCCTTCCGGAATGACGGTTGCCCGAGACACAGAAGTTTCGCGGGGCGGAAAATCAAAGACAGCTTTTCCGTTTTCCAGTTTGAAAGCCGCGCGAAACGGTTTCCCGGATTTTGCGGAAACAAATCCATCCATGAAATCGGTTTTTCCTTCTCCAATCAGCTTTTTGACTTGGGAAACCGGGATTGCCCTGCCGCAGATCACAGTGTTGATCGAGAACCGACACCCCGTTTCCTGATACCCGGTACATCCGTAGAAGTTGCGAAACCGTTTGATTTCATGTCCGCAAACCGGGCATTTTCCGATCACATCGCCGAAGAAGCCGGTGTCATGATCTTCCTTCTTTTGCATCTCGTCGGACTGATTGGAAAAAACTGCCGCAATCTCTGCTTCCGCAAGCTTTACGCTGTCCCGGACGCTCAAAGTTCCGTGATAGACCTTTTTGAGCGCCTGTCCCAACTCGGAAGTTTTGTATTTATCCATATTGATTCGCATCTGAACCAAGGATTCGATCAAAAATTCCCCGCCCGGAAGGATGCTGTAAACATCCTTTTTCAGGTCAATATAACCGCTCTTTCGGGCATTATCAATGATGCCGGTTCGGGTTGCTTCGGTTCCAAGTTCCAGTCCCTCAAAAATGGCGCGATAATCGGCGGCGTCATCCTCTCCCATATTTCCGTCGCCCTCTTTGGCGGCGTTTTTCTCTTCTTTGAATGGGTTTTTGAGATAGTTATTGAGCGTTTCAATGGTGTAATGACGCGGCGGGGTGGTCTCTTTTTGAACCGGTTCAAAACGGATGTTGACCGCGTCTCCCTTTTTCAGCGCCGGGAGAATCTTATCCTTCTGCGTGAAGTCGTCATATTTTGTCCAGCCTTTTTCCAAAACGGTCATGCCTTTGAGCGTGAACGTTTCGAGATTGCCCACGTCTATGGTGATCTCCGTGCGCGATACAACGCAATCTTCGGCGCAGAACACGGCGACAAACCGTCGGAAAACGGTTGAATAAACCTGCATTTCCTTTTCGGTGAGTTGATTTTTTTGCGGAATCTTATAGGTTGGCGTCAGCGCGGAATGCGATTCGATCTTGCTGTCGTCAAAGATATACTTGCTGTCCTTGAAGCGAACCGGATAACCGATTTTCTGACATCCCGCGAGAATCTGCCGGATTTTGTCCTTTTCGGCGGTTGCGAGATACTCGGAGTTGGTTCTCGGATAGGTCAGATACCCTTTTTCGTAGAGACCCTGAACGATAGCAAGGCTCTCCTGCATAGACATTTTGTATTTTTTTCCGAGCACGTTCTGCAGTTTGGAGAGCGAATAGAGTTTTCCTGCAAAGAGCGTTTCCTGCTTGTTTTTAACGGCGGTAACAACCGCGCCCACGGCGTTATAACGTACGCAAAGTGCATCCGCGTCGGCTTTTTGCTGTTTATCAAATTTGTTTTTGGAGATCAGTTCTACCACTTCTCCGTTGGTTTTTTCTCGGCTGACCACTGCAAAATAGACATCCGGCACAAACTTACGGATGGAAAAATCACGGTCGTAAATTGCCTTGACAATCGGGATAATGACCCGACCAACGCGCAAAAGCGTTCCGGTTTTGAGGGTTGCATAGCGGGTCAGATTGACACCGTAAAGCCAATCAATATAGGTTCTTGCAAAGCCTTCGGCGGCAAGAAGATCGTATTCATTTTCATCCTTCATATCGCGCAGTGCGGCGGCAACGGTTTGCGGTGTTTGATCGGGCAACCAAAGTCTTTTTTGCGGCTTGGGTTCCTTCAGCGCGTTCTGAATGCAGAGACGAACAATGATTTCCCCTTCGCGGTCGGCGTCACCCGCGTTGACGATGGTTTCCACGTCCGGGCGGTTGCAAAGCGAACGAATGATGTTGAACTGCTTGATGACGCCGCTATCCGGTTTCTTATCGATGCCGCGGCGCAATTCAAACCGAAATTCCTGCGGAAAACAGGGGAGATTTTGCATGGTCCAGCGCGTGGATCCGTCCGGCTGTGGGTTGTAGGTTTCGATGTCACAGAGCGAAAACAGATGCCCGAACGCCCATGTGACGAGGTACCCTTGTCCCTCAAGGTATCCGTCGCGCCGCTGCAACTGCCCGATTCCGGCGGCAATGTTGCGTGCAAGGCTTGGCTTTTCTGCGATAATCAAAATCATGACAATTCCCCCCTTTCCTGTTTATTTTGCGGTATTTTCCGTAAAAAAAACCGCAGTTCTGCTCGATTGTTTTCGCAGAACTGCGGTTTTTTACCGATTCTTCCAAATCAGAGAAGCGCTTTTACAGAAGCGGGAATTTCTTCCTCGGGCATGGATACCGACATAGTCAGATTGATGCCCGCCTTGCTCGCAAGCGTTGCAAGCTCCTGCGTAAGCTTCTCAAAGACGGCTACATCTCCATTGCAGATTTTAAGCGTTCCGTCGATGAACAGATCGGTCACATCATGGTTGCTGGCAACGATGCCTGCAACAAACCCATAGAGCGACTGCCCGTCAGCGATCATATATTCATCCGCGTCAATCAACCGTGCGGACGGTTTGATGTCATATCTCAGCTTGGTTCCCTTTTCGATGCAGACAACGTCACCTTTTGTGACCTCAAGAGCACCGTTGACGAGATTGATAAGCGTTTTTGTTTTTCCCGTACCCTTAACGCCGACGATCAATTTTAACATTTGCGTTACCTCCAACAAGTCAGTGGGATCGGAGGATCCCTTCTGTACTTTCATTATACCAAATCCTGCTTGAAAAGTCAACCCTTTTTACGGGATTTCACGCTTTTTTCATGAAAAATTCAATCGTTTTGTCAATTCTTCGCGCATCGACTCATATCCGGGCTTGCCGAGAAGCGCAAACATATTCTTTTTGTAGGATTCCACGCCCGGCTGGTCAAAGGGATTAACCGACAGGATATAGCCCGAGATTGCGCAAGCAAGCTCAAAGAAATAAATCAACTCGCCCAGCGCAAACTCGCTTCTCTCGCTCACTTCCAGCACAACGTTCGGTACTCCGCCGTCAACGTGCGCGAGGATCGTGCCGAGCATCGCCGTCCTTTTCACATCGTCAAGCTGCATTCCCGAGAGGAAATTCAGCCCGTCGATGTTATCCGGGTCATTGGGGATGGCAAAGGACTGTTTGGTGTCCGCAATGTCAACCACCGTTTCAAACAGGATGCGGTTGCCGTCCTGAACAAACTGTCCGAGCGAATGCAGATCGGTTGAGAAGATAACCGACGCGGGATAAATTCCCTTTCCGTCCTTCCCCTCGCTCTCGCCGTAGAGTTGCTTCCACCATTCATTGAACATTGCCGAGAACGGTTCATAACTCGCGAGAATTTCCACGGTTTTGCCCTTGCGGTAGAGCAGGTTGCGGATCGCGGCGTAACGGTAGCAGTCGTTCTTTTCGAGATCTGCGGATGTATACGCATGGCTTGCCGCGGCGGCGCCTTCCATCAGCTTGCAAATGTCGATTCCGGCGGCGGCGATCGGAAGAAGCCCGACCGCGGAGAGAACCGAGAAACGCCCGCCAACGTCATCGGGGACAACAAAGGTTTCGTACCCCGCATCGGTCGAGAACTGTTTTAAAGTCCCGCGGGCACGGTCGGTGGTCACGAAAATGCGTTCTCTTGCGCCCTCTTTGCCGTATTTCTTCTCCAAAAGATTGCGGAACACGCGGAAAGCAACTGCGGGTTCTGTTGTGGTTCCTGATTTGGAAATGACGTTGACGCAGACATCCTTCCCATCGCAGAGCGAGATGACCTCATTCAGCGCGTCGGCGCTGATGCAGTTTCCTGTGAAATAGATGTTCGGCGTATCTTTGGCAAGCAGGTTATAATTCGGCGAACGAAGATATTCGATCACCGCACGCGCTCCGAGATAGGAGCCACCGATGCCGATGACTACCAAAACATCGCAGGTTTTGCGAATTTTTTCCGCGCAGGCTTGGATGCGTGTAAATTCCTCCTTGTCGTAGTCATCCGGGAGATTGACCCAGCCGAGAAAATCCTTTCCGGCGCCGGTTTTTTTGCGGAGCATTTCATCCGCCATGCGGATTTCGGGCGCGATGCGTTCATATTCATGCGGGCGAATGAAGGAATCGAGATAATGGGTGTTGAGTTTGATCGACATTTTGGGATTGAAACCGTCCTTTTTTGATTTTACAGCTTTCATTATACACCCATAAACGCTAAAATGCAACTCATTTCGAAAAGTTTTTTCAGAAAAAATATGATTATAACAATCTTTTTCAGACCAGCAAGAAGGAAGCCGCCATTCTTCTTAAAATTTCGAAGAAATCAATCTTCGGAATCTCAACGGTTGCCGTGATGGGCACGCGTCCCAGCTCCTCTTCTCCAACACGATAGATCACAACGCCGACCTCGCTTCCCTGCGCGATCGGCGCGGCAAGGCTTTCCGGATAGCTTTCCTCTTTTGTAACTCCGTTCAGCTTTTCTCTCGGAAGAACGCAGGAAAATGCCTTATATCCGAGCGGGCAGCTGTTCTCTTTGCCGCCCGTAACCTTCAAGGGACCGCACTCACCCGCGGGCGCCGTATATAGTCCGAAATTGGCGAATCCCCAATCCAGTAAGGACGCCGCCGCCGCGTTTCGGATGTCTCTGGATTCGGCTCCCATAATCACGCAGATCAGTGAAAGCCCGTCGCGCTCGGCGGTCACGCTGATGCAAAAGCCAGCCTTGGATGTGGATCCGGTTTTCAATCCCGTACATCCCGGGTAAAAGCGCACAAGGCGATTGGTGTTGGTCAGCCCGAACGCGCCGTCCCGAATGGTGTCCATCCAGATCGAGCTGTAGTTCAGAATAGTTGGATGGGAGATCAATGCGCGGGACATCAGCGCAATATCCCGTGCGCTGGTCAAGTGATGCTCCGCGGTGTCATCCAGCCCCGTAACATTTTCAAACGTTGTTCCCGTCATGCCGAGTTGTTCCGCCCGTTCGTTCATGCGAGTCACAAAAGAGGTTACGCTTCCGTACAGATATTCGGCGAGTGCAACGGCGGCGTCGTTTGCCGACGCGATGACAACGCTTTTGAGCAGATCTTCCAACCGCATCTGTTCGCCTTCCTTCAGATAAACCTGCGATCCGCCCATGGAAGCGGCGTTTGCCGACACGGTCACAAGATCGTCCAATTTGATCGTTCCCGAGTCGATCGCCTCCATGATCAGCAACAGCGTCATGACCTTTGTGACAGACGCCGGCGGGAGAGATTCCTCGGCATTTTGGGCATAGAGAACGGTCCCCGTTGTCGCTTCCATCAGGATCGCGCTTTTGCAGTTCAGGTTCAGAGAACCGTCCGCGACTCCGAGTTGGGACGACGCGGAAAGCTCAATGGCACCGGATGTGGTCGTCATCGTCTCCTCCCCATCCTCCGCCGCTACGGACAGCGGGCATAACAACAGGATACAAGCCATTATCAAGCATAAAAAGTTCCGTTTTCGTTCCATCATAATTCTCCTTTTTTGTGGATTGGATTGCATTATGATATATGAAAACGGAACAGATATTATAACCACAAAAGGAAAAAGATCCTGTTCATTTGCAACAGGATCTTTTTTTGACATCGGAGCATAATCCGACATCTGATGGTGGAGACAATTGGAGTTGAACCAATGACCTCATGCATGTCAAGCATGCGCTCTAACCAACTGAGCTATGCCTCCGTTTGCGCAACGGATACATTATAGCATACTCTTTTGGAAATTGCAAGCCCTTTTTTCAAATTTTTTTAATTTTTTTGCGGTTGCGTTTTGTCTGTTTCGCTTGTAGTCTCGCGCGGGAGCTTCCCTGAAATCGGTTTGTGGGCGGCAAGCGGATTCTGCGACATCGCGTTCTCCATATTGCGGTTGTCCACATGGGTGTAGATCTGCGTGGTGTTCAGTTGCTCATGCCCGAGAATCTCTTTCAACACGCGGACGTCCACATTCCCGGATTGGTACATCAACGTTGCGGCGGTATGGCGCAGCTTATGAACGGAATAGTGTTTTGCTTCCAAACCGGCGCGTTCCAAATACTTATAAACCATCGCCTGCACGGTCTTGACGCTCATCCGCTGTTCCAATCGGCTCAAAAACAGGGCGCGGTCGTGTACTGACGCGTATTTCGGTCCCCGTCTCTCCGCCAAATACGCCGCAAGCGCCTGAGCGCAGGCGTCGTTGAGATAAACGATCCGTTCTTTGCTTCCCTTGCCTGTAACGCGAAGAGAACGCAGCTCGGAATCCAGATCCGATAGGTTGATTCCAACCAGTTCGGAAACCCGCATTCCGCAGTTAAGAAAGAGCGTCAGAATCGCGAAATCACGCACGCGGTACGGCGACTCGCGGTCATCTTCAACCGCCTGCAGAAGCCGCAGGGATTCCTCAAGCGTCAAAACCTTCGGAAGCGTTTTCTTCGGCTTCGGCGAATCAATGTCGGCGGCTGGATTATGATCGAGATAGCGGCGACGGACAACCAGATATTTATAGAGCGAACGGATTGCCGACAGCTTGCGCGACCGCGCCGCCCATTGGTTGCCCCGCTCCTGATTGGTGTAAAAAAGAAAATCGTAAATGTCCTCCGCTGTAATGTCGCGGATTTCGTTCAACCCGAACGAGCGAATATTGATTTTGGTGAACGCATCGCTCTGCGGGTCAATGTCCCGCTTCCGGGCGATCAGAAAGCGAAAAAAGGTGCGCAGATCGAGCAGGTATTCCTCAACCGTTTTTTTGGAGCATCCCTGAATCGAGAGCTTATAGGAGGCATATTCCTGAATGAGCGCTGAAAATTCACTGACAGAAATTTCCGACATTTCAAAAGTCCCCCTTCATTCGTTTTATCTTTATTTTACATCTATTTTACATCATTTTTTTGCGTTTTGGTTGCGAATTTGTAAACTTTTGCGGCAGATGGTTGCTTTTTCGCTTTTTTTCGATATAATAGAGACAGATTGATCATCGGAGGTTTGGGACATGAAGTCATTTTTGAAGGAACGGTCCTATGACGCCGTGAAAATGTTTCTCAATCAGTTTGCTACCGCTATCTTCGGGTTTGTTCTCGCGCTCGCGGCAGGCAAAGCGCAAAATCCGGCTTTACGAAACATCACGAGCGCGTTTGCCGTTTTATTCTATCTCTTCCTGCTTTATACGATGACATGGGAGATCGGGTTTAAAGATAAGATCCCGATCGAGAAAGGCAGAAAGCCAAATCGTCCGTTTACAGGACTTTGGATCTCCCTTCTCGCAAACAGCCTGAATTTCATTCTTGCGATCTTCATCATGATAGCGTCGCTTGCCGATGTTCCGTTCTTCAGCAAAGTCGGCGGTTTTTGCGCGAGTGCAGCCGTTATCCTTGAAGGGATGTTTACAGGTCTTTTGGCAAATCGCGTGGGTGATGTTCCGCTCAATTCACATTGGTGGATGTTCTTCCTGATCACGATCCCATCCATGATTGTTTGCACGGTTGCCTATTTCTTCGGAACCAAGGATATCAAATTTACTGGGCTGTTCAAATTTCAATACCCGAACAGCGACCGCGAACCGAAGCAGAAAAGAGACAATCGGGATGATGAATAAACAGAAAATCCGAGGGTTTCCTCGGATTTTTTGATGGAAGATATAGACAAACAGGTTTTGTTGTGATATAATAAGGAAACACAACGCATGGAAGGACGGCTTTCTATGAATTTCGAACAGCTTGCAGAACTTCTTTTCCCGAATGTAACCGCGACTCCGGCGGACATGGAGGCGAAATACCCTCCCCGGACGCTGCCCGAGGGCGCCAAGGTCACGCGGTTTGCGCCAAGCCCAACCGGGTTTGTTCATTTCGGCGGTCTTTTCCCCGCCACCATCGCCGAGCGGCTGGCGCATCAGTCGGGCGGCGTCTTTTACCTGCGCGTTGAGGATACGGATGCGAAGCGTGAGGTGGAAGGCGCTGCGGAAGGACTGATTCGCACGCTGGCGCGTTACGGCGTTCACTTTGACGAAGGCGCTGTGATCGGAGCCGACGGAAAAATCACCGATCGCGGGGCATATGGTCCCTACTGTCAGAGCCGCCGCGCGGAAATTTACCATGTTTACGCGAAGCAATTGGTGCGCGAGGGTAAAGCGTATCCCGTTTTCACAACGCGCGAAGAGCTTGACGCGTTGAACGCCGTTGATAAAAAAGCGGAGATCAAAACCCGCGATTGGGAGAGCGAACAGGACGCTCGCCGCGAGGAACAGTTCCGGCAGCGGCAAATTACCCTTGACGAAGTACAAGCTCATCTTGCCGCGGGAGATCCTTTCGTTCTTCGGCTACTCTCCGACGGGGATCCCGATAAAAAAATTCCCTTCACCGATCTGGTGCGCGGAAAACTGGAGATTCCCGAAAACGATGAGGATTTCGTTCTTTTGAAAAGCGACGGAATCCCGACGTATCATTTTGCCCATGCCGTTGACGACCATCTGATGGGAACCACCCATGTTGTTCGCGGCGAGGAATGGCTGCCGAGCGTTGCAAAGCACATCATGCTCTTCCGCTATCTCGGCTTCCGCCTGCCGAAATATATGCATATTTCGCAGATCATGCGGTTGGATGAAAACGGCAACAAGAAAAAGCTCTCCAAGCGTGATATGGGCGCGAATCTCGATGATTACAGCCGCATGGGCTATGCGCCCGACTGCGTTTGCGAATATATCATGACGCTTCTCAACTCCAACTATGAAGAATGGCACGCGCAAAACTCCGAAAAGCCCTATACCGACTTCCCTTTCAACATCAAGAAAATGAGCATTTCGGGTTGTCTGTTCGATTTTGACAAACTGAATGACGTCAGTAAGAACGTCATCTCGCGGATGTCCGCCGAAGCGGTTCGGGAACAGGTGACCGCGTGGGCGCTGGCAAACGATCCCGATTTTGGGGCGTTGCTTTCACGCGACGCAGATTATGCGAGGTCAATCTTCGCCATCGGTCGAGGCGGTAAAAAACCGCGCAAGGATCTTGCGACATGGGCGGATGCGAAAGGCTATATGGGCTTCTTCTACGACGAGCTGTTTTGTATGGAGGACGCCTATGACGATCGCTTCCCCAAAGAGGATATTCGCCGTGCGCTGACCGATTTTCTCGCGACATATGATCCATCCGACGAAATGAACGTTTGGTTTGATAAAATCAAGGCGGTGACAGACCGCCTCGGTTATGCATCGGATATGAAAGCGTATAAAGCCGATCCTACGGCGTTCCGCGGCAATGTTGCGGATGTGAGTATGTTTTTGCGAGTCGCCGTAACGGGAAAGCTCAACTCCCCCGATATGTATGCCGTGATGCAGATTCTTGGCGCAGATCGCGTCAAATTCCGCGTCAGAACCATGATCGGGACACTCTGAAAAAGGAGAAATACCATGGCTGAAACAATGGAAAACAATTTTATTTGGGATTTTATCGAAGAGGATCTGCGCGAAAATCCGAACATGAAGGTTCACACCCGATTCCCGCCAGAGCCGAACGGCTATCTTCACATCGGGCATTGCAAAGCGCTCTGCGTGGATTTCGGAACCGCGCGTCGGTTCGGCGGCGTTTGCAATCTCCGAATGGATGACACCAACCCCGCCAAAGAAGATACCGAATATGTAGACGCCATTATGGAGGACATCCGCTGGCTGGGGTTTGACTGGGACGATCGTTTTTTTTACGGTTCCGATTACTTTGAAAAGGACTATGAGCTTGCCGTCGGACTGATTAAAAAGGGACTTGCCTATGTCTGCGAGCTTTCCGCGGAGGAATTCCGTGACCCGAAATATTGCGGCGACCTGACGCATCCCGCTGTCTCCCCTTGGCGCGACCGTCCTGTGGCGGAGTCACTCGATTTGTTTGCCCGCATGAAAAACGGAGAATTCCCCGAGGGAAAATATACCTTGCGTGCAAAGATTGACCTTGCCTCCGGCAACTTCTGTATGCGCGACCCCGTGATCTATCGCATCAAATATGTGGAGCATCACCGGCAAGGGACCAAATGGTGCATTTTCCCCATGTATGACTTTGCGCACCCGATTCAGGACGCATTGGAAGGAATCACGCATTCCCTTTGCTCCCTGGAATATGAGATTCATCGCCCGCTCTACAACTGGGTACGCGACAATGTGGATCTGCCGAAAGCGGCGGTCGGATTTCCCCGCCAGATCGAGTTTGCCCGCCTGAACATCACTTACACCGTTTTGTCCAAGCGGTTCCTGCGCGGATTGGTGGAAAGCGGCGTTGTGGACGGTTGGGACGACCCGAGAATGCCTACGCTCTGCGGTCTGCGCCGCCGGGGTTACACGGCGTCCTCAATTCTCGATTTCATCGGGCGCACGGGCGTTGCAAAATCGGACAGTTTAGTGGACATTCGTCAGCTCGAGGCTTGCCTGCGCGACGAATTGAACGCAAAAGCACCGCGGCGCATTGCCGTTCTTCACCCAATCAAGGCGGTTGTGACCAATTACCCCGCCGATCGAACCGAATTCTTTGAGATTCCAAACAATCCGCAGGACGCTGAAGCAGGAACACGCAAGGTCGCCTTCACGCGGGAGCTTTGGATCGACGCGGATGACTTTGCCGAAGTTCCGCCGCCCAAGTTCTTCCGCATGAAGCCGGATGGCGAAGTTCGTCTGATGGGCGCATACATCGTCCGTTGCGACGAGGTTGTGAAAAATGAGGACGGAAGCATCCGCGAGATCCGCTGTACAGCAGACTTGGAGACCGGTAACGGGATGCCTGCCGACGGCAGAAAGATCAAAGGGACGATTCATTGGCTCTCCGCCGCAAACTGCGCCGACGCAACCGTTCATCTCTACAACAACCTGACCACGCTCGAGAATCCTTCTGCCAAGCCCGCCGACAAGGATTACACCGATTTCATCAATCCCGAATCTCTGATCATCGTTGAGCACGCGAAGGTGGAACCCGCGTTGGAGGAGGCAAAGGCAGGCGAACAGTATCAGTTCGTTCGCACCGGCTATTTCTGCAAGGATTCTAAAAATCCCCATGTATTCAACCGCGTGGTAACGCTGAAGGATAGCTTCAAATAAAAAGATCTCCGAACCGCAATGCGGTTCGGAGATCTTTTTATTTATTTAATCAGGGGAGATCAGCTCACCAAAGTTTTTGCCGTCCGTATCGCTGACAACTTCCAAACTTGAAGCATCCGTTTCCGATTCGGTAGTGGTTTCCGCGGGCTTCTCGGTGGTATCAACTGACGGTTTCTCGGTGGTGTCATCTTCGTCGGTCAGCTGATTTGCATCCGTTTGCGGTTCGGCAGTGATTTCAGTGAGCTTCGCGGTTACTTCGGATTCGGACTCTGCAGGTGTAGAATCCGAGACAGGCTCCGCTGTGGATGTATCATCCGAGGAGGGTGACGAAGGCTCCTGCTCTTTTTCGGAGGTGGAACCGTCAGCGGATGGCTCGGTTTCATCCGATTCGGAAGCGGTTGTAGGATTGCTCTCGTTTGTTACGGGATCATTGGTGGAATTGTTTCCGCAGGCGACCACCGTCAGAAGCAACACGGAAAGAAGAACCATGGCAATCAATCGTTTTTTCATATCAGATACCGTCATTTATGAATTTGGAAGTATCAAAACCGTTTCTTTGTCTAAAATTATATCATTCTAAAAAACAATTGTCAATATTTTTTCGGAATCTTCATCCATTTTTGTGAAAGATTACAAAAAAATTCACTGCGCTTTTCATGCACGCAGTGAATTTTTTTTTGGCGACCGATCAGGCTTTTCCCACCGATCCGAAGAGTTCCATCTTCTCCTTGACGGTTGCTTTGATGGCTTCCACGCCGGGAGCGAGCAATTTTCTCGGGTCAAATCCCTTGCCCTGAAGGTCTTTGCCGGCTTCAATATATTTGCGGGTCGCCTCGGCAAACGCGAGCTGGCATTCGGTGTTCACGTTGATTTTGGAAACGCCGAGCGAGATCGCCTTGCGGATCTGATCTGCGGGAATACCCGTTCCACCGTGAAGCACGAGCGGCATCGCGCCGACCTTTTCGGAAATAGCGGCGAGCGTCTCAAAGGAAAGACCGGGCCAATTTGCAGGATACTTACCGTGGATATTGCCGATTCCAGCCGCCAACATGGTTACGCCGAGGTCGGCAATCTGCTTGCATTCGTTGGGATCCGCGCATTCACCCATGCCGATCACGCCGTCCTCTTCGCCGCCGATGGCGCCGACCTCCGCCTCAAGGGACAGTCCCTTCTCGGCGCAGACTTTGACAAGCTCCTTCGTCTTTTCGACATTCTCTTCAATCGGATAATGAGAACCGTCAAACATGATGGACGAGAATCCCGCCTCGATGCAACGGTAGCACCCCTCATAGGTTCCGTGGTCGAGGTGAAGCGCAACGGGAACCGTAATTCCCAGTTCGTCAATCATCGCCTTGACCATCTCCGTGACCGTTTTGAAGCCGCACATATACTTGCCCGCTCCCTCGGAAACGCCGAGAATCACGGGAGAATTCAGCTCCTGCGCGGTCTGAAGGATCGCTTTGGTCCACTCTAAATTGTTGATGTTGAACTGACCGACCGCATAGTGGCCTGCCTTTGCTTTTTGAAGCATCTCTTTTGCAGATACCAGCATTTTAAAACTCCTCCTGAAAAATCCGTTTTCTTGCAGTTTCCATTATAAACCATTCCGTGCAAAAAATCAAGTTATTTTTTGAATTCCGCTCATTTTTTTGCGAAAATTTGATCATTCCTGTCCTTTTGCGGGATACTAACAGCAAGCCACACAAACAAGGAGGATGATGAGATGGTGCGTTGCGACAGCAAATACCGCCGTATGATGGAAGATCCGCCTGCGCGTTTGGTGATCCGTCATTCACTTCCGACCGTTCTTTCCGCGGTTCTGCCTGCCGTTTCCTCCATGGCGGACGCTTTTTTTCTTTCGCGGCTTGGAATGGAAGCTTGCGGCGCGGTTGGCGTGGTTTTTCCGATGATTGCCGCGATTCAAACGGTTGGTTTTGTGTTCGGAACAGGTGCCGGAAGTCTGCTCTCACGTGCGCTCGGCGCACGGGAGAGAGACGCCGCCGATGAGGTCGCTTCCGCTTCTCTGCTTGCGGCAGTGCTTCTTGCGGTGCTTTTCGGAACCCTTGGACTGATCTTTCAGGTTCCTCTGCTCCGCCTTTTCGGCGCGAGCGAGAGTCTGCTTCCTCTCGCCCGTCGGTATGCCGTCTGCTTGCTGTTGTCCGCTCCGCTGATGTGCGCGTCGTTTGTCCTTTCCAATCTGCTCCGCGCCGAGGGGCATACCGTTTGGTCGATGATCGGGATGAGTGTTGGAAATATCCTTTGCATCGCCTTGGATCCGCTCCTGATTTTTCGGTTCGGTCTCGGTGTGCTCGGCGCGGGAATTGCCGTTCCGGTCGGCTATGCTTCGGCTCTGATCATTCTGCTTGCCGCCTATCTCCTTCGGAAAAGCGAAGTGTCGATTCGTCCGCGCTTTTCAATGATCTCGCTTCGGGCAGTCGGACGGATTTTACCGAACGGTTTGCCGTCGCTTTTCCGGCAGGGGTTGACTGTTTTTGCGGCAATTTTTCTCAATCGTGCGGCAAGAACCCAAGGCGACGCGGCAATTGCCGCCCTCGCGGTCGTCACCCGGTTTTTTTTGCTTCTTTACGGTTTTTCGCTCGGCATCGGGCAAGGAATGATCCCCGCTGCCGGATACAATTACGGAAGCGGAAACCTTCGCCGCACGCGTTCGATTTATCTGTTTTCTGTGTTTTTCGCCTGTTCGGTTGCCCTGCTGCTCGCGGTTCCGACCGCGATTCTCGCGCCGCGCATCATCGCGCTGTTTCGCCCGGACAAGGATGTGATTTCCGTCGGCGCTTTCATGTTGAGAACCCTTTGCTTCGTTCTTCCGCTTCATGGGTTCATCGCTGTGACAAACATCGGTTTGCAGGGATTGGGAAAGCCTTTCGGCGCGTCGCTGATCGCGTCGGCGCGGCAAGGAATTTTCTTCTTTCCGTTGGTCTTTTTGCTTCCGAAACGGTTTGGACCGATCGGGCTTTCGATCACACAACCGATTGCCGACGGCTTGACCTTTCTTCTGACCCTTCCCTTTGCGATCCGACTGCTCCGGGAACTTTCCCAAAACACAAAAGAACACCCGGCATGAGGGCTTCTCTGTCGGGTGTTTCTGCTTCGATGGTCGAATGAATCCTTACAAGTTCTCTTCTTTTTTGTATTGCTTGGCAACCCTGCGGCGGATGCCGATCACGTCCCGGAGCATCTGCATCGTGTCTCGGATGAGATGGATTTTGGAATCGCGATGATTGATGATCCGAACCGGCATCTCGGCGATCCGGTATCCGAGCGTTTGCGCCCAAAGAATGGCTTCAAAATCGAATGCAAAGCCATCAACGCGGCACCGGGAAAAGATCGCTTTTGCCGCATCCTGCCGGAATGCCTTGCAACCGCACTGACTATCCGAGAGTTTCAACCCGCCAACCGCGCAAAGCACGCGGATATAGATCCGCGACGCCACGCGCCGCAAGAAGGTATACCCGGCATAGCCGTTGCGTTCCAGATTGCGTGAACCGACCACAACCCCGCTCTCCGGCGAATCGGAAAAGGCTTTGACAGCCTGTCCGATTACATCGGTTCCATAGGCAAGATCCGCGTCGGTAAACAGAACAACATCCCCCTTCGCCGCCAACATCGCTGTTCGGATTGCGCAACCCTTGCCGCGGTTTTCCGAATAACCGATCACGCGGACGGCGGGCAACGCGAGCGCTTCCACGATCTTTGCCGAATCGTCGGTTGATCCGTCGTCGGAAAAGATCAGTTCATAATCGTTTGGAAAATGCGCATCCAGATAGGCGGAAAGCGTTTTTGCTGTTCCGCCAATGATCTTGCTCTCGTTATACATGGGAATGCAGACTGACAGAGTCATCGGGATGTCTCCTTTTGATGGTCAAAGGTGCGGGTTTTTGCGGTATTTTCCGCAAAAACCCGCTGGTAAGATTCTGTATCGCTTTATTCTGCAGTGCTTGCGACCCAAGTCGGAACCTTTTCGCGCAGTGTGAGCGTGGTCTCGGAAACGGTGTTGTTGATGACAAGCTGACTGCCGAAAAAGCCGTTGCTGCGAATGCTGGTCGTCTTATATTGGATGGTCAGAGTATCGCCAACCTTACAATCGGCGATCGCGCCCTTATATTCGCTTGCGGAATTGACCTCGATTCCGTTGACCGAAACGATCACGGTTCCATTTAATGTGCTGTTGTATTTCGAGTCAGAAACATACAGCACGGTATTATAGGACGTTCCGTATGCGCCGCGGGAGGTTGTGGTGTAATCGCGCAGGGTCAGTCCGTCATCCGGGATGTTGCGGACATAGCCATACACAACCAGCTCTTTCATAATCTCATACGCGTGGTCGATCGGAATGGCGAATCCAAGCCCTTCCACGCCAGAGCTTGCATACTTGGCGTTTACGACGCCGATCAACTGCCCTTTTCGGTTGAACATGGCGCCGCCCGAGTTTCCGGAGTTGATCGCGGCGTCGGTCTGAATCAACGTCATGACCGTTGTGGTGTTGTCGTCGTTGCTGAATGAAATCTGCCGCTCTTTCGCGCTGATGATGCCCTGCGAAACGGTTCCTCCGAGCGTCCCGAGCGGGTTTCCGACCACAACGATGGATTCACCGACCACCAAGTCGTCGCTCACCCCCAGCGTTGCCGCCTTCAAGATGGTTCCGTCATCCGGCGTAATTTTCAGGATGGCAAGGTCGGAATCAGCGTCCGCGCCAACCAAGGTTGCGTTGTAATAAGTCCCGTTGAACAATTCAACAGTGTAAGCGGACTCCCCGTCAATCACATGGTTGCAGGTGACAACCCATCCCTGCTCCGCGGAGATGATCACACCGCTTCCCGCTCCGCTCGCCGTGTAGATCTGCACAACCGTTTCCTGCACGATGTTTACAACGGCAGGGATCGAGAGCGGATCCGTTCCGGCAGATCCTTCCGCCGACGGGTTGGATTCGGCTTTCACGATCGCCGCGATCAACGCGGCTTCCTCCGTCAAGGTCTCCGCGTTCAGATCAGAGGTTGTCGGTTGTTGGGTTGTCGATTCGGTTGAATCCTGTGACTTCGTGGTTAAATCGGATTGCGAGGTTGTTCCCCCGGTTTCCGCGCTTGTTGAGGATTCGGTGCCGGGAAGCATCCGATCCATCAGGAAGAGTGCACCGCTCTGACAAGCGCTGAAGGACGTGACAACAGCGATCAACAACGCGATGAATGCGATCCATCCGAATGATTTCTTGGTGTTTTTCATGATGATCCACTCCTTTAGATGGTACGATGATTTTTTCGACAAGTTTATTATAGGCTTCATTTGTGAAGATTTTATGAAGAAGGCGAAAAAAATCGGTTGAAAAAAAGCAAATTTTTCTTTATTGCACGGTTTTTATGCAAAAAACTTGCTTTTAAGGCAGTTCCATGATATAATATTATTATACCATAAAATTTGAAAAAGAGGAATAAATGTTTTCATTTTTAACAGAATTTTTTCAAAAAAAGAAGATAGACCTATTTGCTCCGATTCCGCTGTCGGCGTGTGAGATCCGCAAATCCTACTTGCTGGAGCACGAAGGAATCGAAAAAGGAACGGTCATCATGCTTGCCGTGCCCTATTTGACCGAAGCGTGTCTTGACCCCGACCGAAATATTTCTGCCTATGCCGTTTCGAGAGATTATCACGGGTTCTATCGCGCGTTGTTCGATGAATTGCTCCCTCTTTTACGGGAGCGTTATCCGAACGAACGGTTCGCCGGCTTTGCCGACCATTCTCCCATCGCTGAGCTGCAATCCGCCGCCCGTGCCGGTCTTGGCGTGATCGGTCAAAACGGATTGCTCATTACCGATCGTTATTCCTCGTATGTTTTTCTCGGCGAGATCATCACAACCGCCGAAATCCCCTGTTCCGCGGGCGAGATTCGCTCCTGTTCGGGATGCGGAAAATGCCGCCGGGAATGCCCAATGGGGCAGATCGGAACTTGTCTCTCCGCGCTGACGCAGAAAAAAGGCGTTTTGACCGAATCGGAACAGGCTTTTATACTCCGTTTCGGATCGGCTTGGGGATGCGACATCTGTCAGGAAGTCTGCCCGCACACGCAACAAGCGATCCGCAACGGCACCATTTTCTCTCCCATTCCGTATTTTGCGCAGGACACCGTTTCACACCTGACTGCCCAAACCGTCCGTTCGATGGATGACGCTTCTTTTGCTTCTCGCGCCTATGCGTGGCGTGGCAGAGAGACCATTCTGCGAAACCTACAATTGCTGGAAAACGCCGAAAAGGAGCGGCAGAAAGGAGAACCATGCTCAAACTGATCTGCGGTCCTTCCGGCTCCGGTAAAAGCGCCGAGCTGAACGAGGCAATCCGCCGGGATATTGAAAGCGGAACGCGCTGTTACCTGCTCGTTCCCGAACAGCAAGCATACATCAGCGAACGGGATCTTCCGAAAAAACTGCCCGAAAACGCCGGTCTGTTTTTTGAAATCGTCCATTTTTCGGGCCTTTGCGACGATGTTTTCCGTCAATACGGCGGTGTGACGCAGGTTTCCGCCGATCACGGAACCCGATCGCTTCTGATGTGGGAAACGCTCCGCAGTCTTTCCGGGGTTTTGCTCCGGTACGGCAGAAATGCCGGGAGTGACGTCAGCCTCACGGGCAGTATGCTGACCGCCATAGAAGATTTCAAAAACAACGGTATCTCCGCGCAACAGCTGGAGGACACGGCGGTTCTTCTCCCTGCCGACGTCCCCTTGCGCCAAAAACTATTGGATCTTTCGGCGGTTTACGCCGCATTTGACGCCCGTATGGAGATGAGCTTCGGCGGAACCGCCGCGGACAAGCTCACGCGGCTCGCGAATCTCCTGCAAAAACATGACTGTTTTGCGGGATCGCACGTTTATGTGGATTCATTCACGAGTTTCACCGTTCCCGAATACGCAGTTTTGACCGAGATTTTGCGGCAAGCTGACAGCGTTACGGTCGCTCTCTGCACCGATGCCCTTCACAATCCGTCCATTCAGTTCGCCGGCATTTCGGAAACCGCCAAAAAACTGGTTCAGCGTGCCGCTCTTGCCGATTCACCCGTTCAATATCGGATCCTTGCCCCGGATCAGAACTGCCGCCCAGAGGCGATCCGCCTGTTGGAGCGCAATCTTTGGCGATTTGATCTGCGGGATGTCGACCGCTTGATCCCGCAGGATCACGGAGAGAGTGCCGTCTCGGTTTTCACCTGTTCCAATCTCTATGAGGAATCCGAACTTGCGGCGCTCAATATTCTTGATTTCGTTCAAAACGGGATGCATTACGGGGATATTGCAATCATCGTCCGCGAGACGGAGACCTATCGCGGTGTACTGGACGCCGCGTTGGAACGTCATGGAATTCCCTATTTCTTCTCGGATCGCACCGATCTTTCCGCCAAACCGCTTTCCCGCCTCGTCCTTTCCGCGCTTCGCGCCGTCAGCCGCAACTATCGCACCCAAGACGTTCTGACGCTGGTCAAAACCGGGCTTTGCGGCGTTGATCTCCGTGACGCGGCTCTTTTCGAAGAATATTGCGAGACCTGGCACATCAGCGGTTCCCGCTTTTGCGACGAGGTTTGGAACATGAATCCTGACGGGCTTGTTGCAGAAAGAAGCGAACGAGCCGATGAAATTTTAGAGGCGGCAAACCGCGTTCGTACGGCGGTTATCAAGCCTTTGCAAGCGCTCGCGGCGGATCTTCGCGCATCTAACCGATTGGTTGATCGGTGCCGCGCTGTTTATGACCATCTCAACCGTTTGGAAATTCCCCGTCTGCTTTCCGACCTTTCCGCGGAGGAGCTTTCCTTCGGGCAGGTTCGGGAAGCCGGAGAGACCGTTCGTCTCTATCGTTTCATCACCCAATCGCTCCTACAGCTCTGCGATCTTCTGCCGGAGGCGGAGGTGACGGTTGACGAGTTCCTTTCGCTTCTCTCCATTCTTTTTTCAGAGAGTGATCTCGGATCGGTACCGAACGTTCACGACTGTGTGATGATCGGTTCCGCCGCGACGCTTCGTGTGGAAGGTGTTCAGGCGTCGCTCCTGCTCGGGCTTTGTGAGGGTGAATTCCCAAAATCGGGTGCGGAAAGCGGACTTCTTTCGGATTCCGATAAAAAGGCATTGAGCGATCTCGGTATTCGGTTCGATTCGGATGCGGGTCTGCGCTCCTGCGAGGAATTGCTCTATGTGTATCGCGCTGTCACCAAGCCTTTGCAAAAGCTCGTTCTCTCCGCGCCGTTGCTCAATACAGACGGTACCAACCGTACGGTGTCCCTTGCCTTCACGCGCGTCTGCTACCTGCTGGATCAAAAACCGAAAACATTTTGTCTGCCGCAAAAAAATGTGGAAAGTACCGAGAAAAACGAGATTCAAGACCTTCATACCGCATCTGCCGCGCCCGGCGCTTCTCTCTATCTCTCAAAGTCCAAGATCAACGCCTTCATGAATTGTCCGTATTCCTATTACAGCAATTATACCCTGCACCTGCGCGATCAAAAGGATTCTCAAACTTCCTACGCTGATGACGGACGCTTCGTCCATTATATCTTTCAGCGTTTTCTGGAAGAGATGCTCGGCGAGGACAATCGCTTGCGCCTCCCGGACGCGGAAGAGACGGAAGCGGTTGTGGATCGGATCGTGAAGGAATATCTGACATTGATTTGTCCGATTCCGCCGGAGGAAACCGACACGCGGCTGCTCCATCTCTTCAGCCGTTTGCGGAATCTATCGGTTGTCCTGATCAAAAGCACCATGGAGGAGATTGCCGCCAGCCGGTTTGTTCCCTCCTATTTCGAAGAATCCATCGGCAAACAGAACATCCCCGATCTGACCCTGACGCTCAAGGACGGCGGTGTGGTTCACCTGACGGGGGACATCGACCGCGTTGACCTCTGCCGACGGGAGGACGGACGGGTTTATGTCCGCGTGATCGACTATAAAACCGGGTCCGCCGGGTTCCGGCTTCAGGACGTGGAGTCCGGGATGGATATGCAGTTGGTGATCTATCTCTATGCCGTGACGCAGATGGATCCCGAACATTTTCTGCCGGCGGGTGCTCATTATCTGAAGAAAGCAAACGTGGAAGGCACTCTGACCGCCACGCGAAGCGGGTTTATTCTTGATGACACCGATTTGCTCGCCCTCGCGGACACATCCGAGGGGCAGATCTACCTGAACAAACAATCCAAAATCAGTTCCCTCGAAAAATACAGCTCCGAACGCATTGACGCGTTGATCGAGACCGTCAAAAGCAACGTTGCGTCGGTTGCTGAGCGCATTCTCTCCGGCGAAGCCACAAAAACCCCCTCGCCAGACGCTTGTAAGTATTGTGCCGTGCGCGAGTGCTGTAACGTTGCCGTACCGAAACAAAAATTCGAATGAAAGGAGACCGCGTATGGCTGATCGGACATGGACAGATTCTCAAACCTGCGCGATGGATACGCGCGGAAAGCTGATTTTGGTCTCCGCCGCCGCGGGATCGGGAAAAACCAGCGTTCTCACCGAGCGCATCATTCGCCGTCTGCTTGACCGCGAGGATCCCATCGACCTTTCCGAGCTGTTGATCGTCACCTTTACGCGTGCCGCCGCGGCGGAGCTGAAAAGCCGCATCGCGAACGCGCTCGGAGAAGCGCTTGCCGCCGATCCGACGGACGCGCACCTTTCCCGCCAACTGCTCGCGCTCGGAAGCGCACGGATCTCCACCATCGACGCGTTTTATCAGCAAGCTGTCCGTTCCAATTTTGATCGTCTCGGGCTTCCCGCGTCTTTTCGGATGGCGGATCAGAACGAGCTGTTCACGATCTCCCGCGAGATCATGGAAGATCTGATCGGTGAATATTACCGAAAGTATGAAGCTCCGTTTGAATCATCGGAAGCGGAAAATACGTTTCTGCGTCTTCGAAACAATCGGTTTGCCGACTGTATGGATCATATCTACAGCGGCAATTCGGGCGCGGATCTCTGCGGGCTGCTGCTGGATTTCTACGAAACATTCGAGTCCTATCCGCAAGGGATTGACCTTCTTCAGGATGCAGCCAAAGCACTGCGCCGTGATGCGGAAGCCGACTTTCTGCAATCCCGGGCGGGCAAAGTCCTTGCCGAGCGTTTGCGCTGGGAAACCGTCGCCTTTCTTCGTGTTTTGGACGATACGAAATCCCATCACAACGCTGATCCTGAGTCGGTCAGGAGACAATCGGGAATCCTTGCGAGCGACATGGATCATGCCTCCGCGCTTCTTCAAGCGCTGGATGCGGGAAAATGGGAATCGGTTCGCGAGATCGGTCTCTCGTTTCCGATTCCCCGCTTCGCCGCGGCAGATGGAAAGCCGGAATGGTCAGGTCGCTATCAGGATGCGAGAAAGCGCTTTTTTGCATCGCTGAAAAAGGATCAATCCGAGTTGTTTGCCGACAGCTCGGTCATGCTTCGGGAGAAAATGCTTTATTCGGCGGAGCTTGCCGAAATGCTCCATGAATTGTACGCAACCTTCCGCGAACGGTATCTTGCCGAAAAAATCAACCGGGGAATCCTCGGTTTCAACGACGTCCGCAACGCGCTCCACAGTCTCCTTTCCGGCGAGGATGGGGACGCTGTTATCCGCACTTTGGGCGGAAAGTACCGCGAAATTTACATTGACGAATACCAAGATGTTGATGAAATTCAAGATCGCATCTTCGCCTTGCTCGGCGGAGATCATCGCTTTATGGTTGGCGACATCAAGCAGAGCATCTACGGTTTTCGCGGTAGCGATCCCTCGATTTTTGCGGGATACCGCCGCTCCATGCCGCTTTCCACAGATCCAGAAGCAAAGGATTCCAAATCGGTTTGCATTTTCATGTCCGAAAATTTCCGTTGCGATCAATCGGTGATCGACTTTGCAAACACCGTTTGTGCGTTTCTCTTCTCCGCCTGCCCGGATAGCGTCAGCTATCTCCCACAGGATGACCTGCAACATCGAAAAAAAGATCCAGACGACGCGGCATGGAAACCCACCCCGGCGCAGGTCTGCATCTTTGAAAGACCGTCGAAAAAGGATCAGACCGATGAGGCGAACAACGATGACAATGCCAAAGAACCGACTGTCGCTCGCGAAGCCCGGTGGGTTGCCGCGGAGATTGCACGCTTGTTGCGTGACGGACGCCTGAATGACGGTTCCCGCATTCTGCCCGAGCAGATTGCCGTTCTTTCCCGTCGCGGCGACAGCCACATGACCCCCTATATCGAGGCGTTGGAAACGCTCGGGATCCCTGTTTCTTCAGCGGCGGCAGACCGTTTGTCCCGTTCGCCGTTGCTTATTACCATGCTCAATCTGCTCCGCGCGGTTGACAATCCTTACCGTGATATACCTCTCTCCGAGTTTCTGACCTCCGAATTCGGCGGCTTTTCGTTGGAAGAATTGAGCGAAATTCGCGCCGCGTCGCCCTCGCGTACTTCCCTTTATGACGCGATATGCGCCGCCGCGAAAAACGATCTTCTGCCCTTTGCCGAAAAAATTTCCGCTTTTGCAGAGTGGCTGGAGCATTACCGCCGCGTGTCGTCGGTTCAGCCTGCCGATCGCTTTTTGCGGATCCTTTATCTCGACGACCGCTTTCGTTCGCTTTCCGACTCCCCCGAGCTGCTCGCGCTATATGAACAGGCGCGTGTTTACGGGCGGTCGTCGTGGTGTGGGCTTTACGGCTATCTCGACTACATCACCCGACTTTGTGAGAACGATCAGCTGGCGGCGGGCGGATTCCGTCAAGCGGAAAGTGCCGTCAACGTGATGACTATGCACGCATCCAAGGGGTTGGAATTCCCCGTGGTGTTTGTGGTCGGTTGCGGGAGCGCGTTTTCCAACGGCGACGCGCGATTGCCCATGATCTATCAAAAGCAGATCGGTTTCTGCTCAACGCTTTTCCGAAAGGAATTGAGCGCCCCCTGTGATACGCCGCTGAAGAAAGCCGGAAATCTTGCCGTTGCCAACGACAACGCCGAAGGCGAAATCCGCTTGCTCTATGTTGCCCTGACCCGTGCGCGAGAACGGCTTTACGTGACCGCAACGCCCACCCGCCTCAAGGAAAGCCTGCTATCGGATGTTTCTTTGATCCGTCGCGGCGATCGCAACGGAATCCTTCGCGGAAAGAGTTTTTTGGATTGGATTCTCGCCGCTCTGACCGCGCGAGAAAAAGCAGACGGATGCTGTCCTGCCGCGGTTCATTGGATTCTGCCTCAGCCGGTTGCAGAACTGTCGGACAGCGCGGAACCGCCGCTCTTGCAGTCATCTCGCGTTGTTCCCGCCGATTCCAACGCGCTTGCCGACCATTATCGGGCTGTTGCTCAACGCGCCGCGTCCTTTGTTTACCCGTTGGACGCGCTCCGGGGCATCCCGACCAAGGCGGCGGCATCCAAGCTCCGCCCCGATCTTTTGGATATTCTGAAAGCAGAAGATGCCGCCGCCGCGGTCGAAGAGCAAATTCACCAAATGCAGGATCATCTTCCGTCCTTCGAAGGGCTTCTTTCCACGCACCGTCAGCCCAACGCCGCTGAGATCGGAACGGCTACCCACGCGTTCTTGGAATTTTGCGATCTTCCCCGCCTCACCCCAGACGGAATTGACGCGGAACTGGAGCGGTTGGTTTCACAGAAGTTCCTGACCGCGGAAACCGCACGGATCGTGAACCGCCGTCACCTTCGGATGTTTGCCGAAAGCCCGTTGATTGCGAAGGTTCGCTCCGCAAAACAGGTTTTGCGCGAGCAGAAATTCGGCTTGTTTCTGCCGCTCTCCTCTCTGACCGCTGATTCCGCACTCGCCGAACAGCTTCGCGGGCAGGAGCTATTTGTGCAAGGTTCGATCGACTTGGTGTTGGTGACTCCCGACGGCAAAATCGAGCTATACGACTACAAGACCGACCGCGTCACTCCCGAAGAGCGCGACGACCGCGGTTTGCTCCGCTCCAATTTGCAAGCTCGCCACGGCAATCAGCTCGCCTGCTACGCCCGCGCGATCGAAAACCTCTTCGGCAAGCGCCCGGATAAAACCTACCTCTTCCTGCTCGCCTTGGGCGAGGCGGTGGAGATATAAAAAAGACCTTGGGGAGCGGGTGCTTTTCTTGCAAGAAA
>CAKJZF010000013.1 GCA_918290775.1 Clostridiales bacterium
CCCTCTCAAACTCTCCCCCACCCTTCCAAAAAGAGCAAACAAGGAGAAGGTTATGGGGAAAAGCGCGAACAAACATCAAACACGGGCGACAGGGTTTCCCTGTCGCCCGTATATCACTCTTCCATTGGTTGCCGGTTTGCCGTTCGGATCCGGCTTTTGAGAACGATCACGACGCAGGTGAAATGCGCGATGGCGGTAATCCCCCATGACAGAGGGTAGGATAGATAGATGGATTCAATGGTGCCGACCGCGCGGAATACGGTTTCAATCCAAACGATGCGGAGCAGGCAGGAACCGATGAGGGAGACAATCGTGGATGTCAGCGATTGTCCGAGTCCGCGCAGGACGCCGGAACCGACTTCCATTTGGGCGAGCAGGAAATAGGTGGTCATCATATGGAGCATTCGGACATAGGCGGTGTGATACGCCATTTGCGCAAGCGACCCCGCCTCGCCCGCGCGGATGCCGTAGAGCGAAAGCAGCGGAACGCGGAGCAGCAGGATCACGCCGCCGAACAGGATGCCGACCAATGAGGTCACCAAATAGCAAGCACCCATCACGCGCCAGACGCGCGGGTATTTTTTTGCGCCCACATTCTGACTTGTGAAGGTGATGGACGCCTGATAGATCGAGTTGGTTGCCGTGTAGGCAAAGCCTTCGAGGTTTGCGGCGGCGGCATTCCCGTTGACAACCGGCTGATAGGTTTCCCCGGCGGGAACCATGGCGTTATTGACCTTCAGAATGGACGATTGAATAATCATGTTGGAGAGCGAGAAAAGCGCACCCTGAATACCGGCGGGGATCCCGATCAGAAGCATATCCCGGAAAGCGGTTTTGTCAAAGTGTAAACGGTGGAAGGAGAAGCGGCAGGGGCTTTCGTCGCTCGCGAGCCGCCAAAGCAGAATGACGGCGCAAACGGCGGTTGCCGCCACCGTCGCGATCGCGACCCCTTCCACGGAAAGATGGACTGCCAGCACAAAGAACAGGTTGAGCAGAACGTTGAGGATGCCGGTCAGGGAGAGAACGACAAGCGGCGTGCGCGTGTCGCCTTTTGCGCGGAAGATGGCGATCAGAAAGTTGTTCAGAGAAAGAAAGGGAAGCCCCAAAAAGTAGATCCGCGTGTAGAGGACGGCAAGATCCAAAACGCTTTCCTGCGCACCCATCAGGACCAGAAGCGGGCGCGAAACAGTCAATCCGACAACCATATCGAGCGCCCCGATTGCGACGCTTACGATCAGCGCCGTGTGAACCGCGCGGGAGACTTTTTCTCCCTCGCCGGCACCCAGCCTGCGCGCCACAACCACGTTGGTTCCGACCGAAATCCCCATGAAAATATTCAGAATGAGGTTGATCATGGAGCCGGTCGTGCCGATCGCGCCCACGGCGTTTGATTCGTCGGAGAGGCTTACGATGATCATGTCCGCGGCGCTGTAGAAGGTCTGAAGCAGGTTGGTGACCATCAGCGGCAGGGCAAACAACAGGATTTTTCCCAGCAAACGCCCTTCCAGCATATTGATGTTTTTTGCGGATTTTCGGATCGCTTCCATAAAACGTTTCTCCCGGATCGGCAAGAAAGTGTATTCCAAAGATGGTACAAGCGGAGATGCCGCAGGACGTTCGTTCGGACATTCTCCGCTGATGATGGTTTAAGGCAATACCGCACAATTCGCGGCTGTTGCCTTAGTTTTGCTTTTGAATGATCCCGATGATACGCACGATGGCGGGAGCAAGCACGAGGTTGATGGCAAGCTCCACGAGGAAATTCACGCCGATGATTCCCAGCAAGAGGTAAACGAAAACGTTGGTGTAGGCGTCGCCCATCCAAAGTTTGGCAATGTCCCGATAGAACGCCAACAGGGCAATGCTGAAAATACCCGTGTTCACCAGCGGGCAAGCCACGGCGGCAACGAAGATCCCGGCGGTGGCTTTCTGCGCTTTTTTCAGAATCAGGAACAACCATCCGCTGACCCATCCGGCGGCAATGCCTTTCAAGAAACACAAAACGACGGTCAGAACGGGAAGCTTTTCAAACATCATGTAAGCGCCCACGTCCATGCCCGTGACGGTGGCAATGGTGACGACCAGTCCAAACACGCCGCCCAGCCACGCCCCGATGGCAGGGCCGTAAAGGACCGCGCCGATGACGATGGGAACAAGGGAGAAGGTAAACGAAACGCTTCCGATCTTGATTCCGCTTGCAAATAATTGAAGAACCACGACCAATGCCGTCAAAATCCCAGAGCCAACCAGTTTTCGGATGGCGAGTCTGTTTTTGGTCGAGCTGTTCATATTAAGGTTTCCTCCTTCTGCCGCTGTTCCGCTCAAGCCGGATATCGCGCACCCTTATTATAACATAAGGAGACAAACTTTGCAAGCCTGAAATGATGGTGCGATTGCACAAAATCCACCGGCAAACGCCGGGACGTTTTGGGTAAATGCGCCCTGGCGTGTGAAGGAAGTGAAGGCTTTTTATCAAAAAAACAAGGGCATAAAAAAGGAGCGGTGCGCTTTTCCGG
>CAKJZF010000014.1 GCA_918290775.1 Clostridiales bacterium
CTCCTCGCCGCCCGAAAGTTCCCGACGGTACTTTCCGTACACGAGAATGGCGCCCCAACCGCCGGGTCCCGGATTGCCCCGGCACGCGCCGTCGGTATACAGTTCGACCTTCTTCATTTTCCGTCGGTCCTTTCTTCGTTTTTAAAAAATGACCGTACCGCGCCCCCGGCGCGGCGAAACCTTCGTTTCCTGTCCCGGCGTCGGGGGGTTCGGTACGGTCAGTCGGGGATGCGGATCAGGGGTTTGCCCCGGCGCTGTCCCACTGCACGTCGGCGTTGTCGTAGATATACTTCATCACGTTGTCGAACATCATCGATTCGCGGAGCGCGGAATCGGGCAGAACGGTATTCGACAGACCGTAGTAGTAGTACATATACATCAGACTTCTCTCGGACTCGAACGCGGCTTCGTCGACCTTCACCGCGTCGCCGAGTTTGTTGTAGAGCGCGTAGATCAGAAGTTTGTTCCGGACGATCTCGTTCGCCGCCGCGTCGACGCACTCGCCGTAGGACTTACCGTCCTCGATCGCCTTGTTGTACGCGGCGTTGTTGGCAAGATCCAACGCCCCGATCACGTCCTCGCTCTTGTAGCAGGCGTTCATGAACTTCTTGAAACTGCCGTACCGGGTACGGTAGGAGATCGTCTTTCCCGCCTCGTTCTCGAAAGTGGCGTTGTTGAACACGTACTTGAACTGGGAAAGCAGATCGTTCTTCGCCAGTTTCAGCGCTCTCTTCGGAGCGTTGACCTCGCTCACCTGCCCGAGGAGTTTCTCCCACATGGGCTTGGCGGCGACCGTCATCCGGTTGTTGTCGTAGGTGTCGGTCAGACCCTTTTCGACATACGCCTTATACTGCTCGCCCACGTAAGCGATATAATCGTCGTGGGTCTTGTCGGCGTTCTCTGCCAACCACGAGGTCTCGTCCTTGACGTTCTCGGTGAAGTAGGAGGTCGCGTCGAAGTTGAGTTGGTCGTCGGCGAAGAAGACGCTGACCTTCTCCGAATTCTCGTCTTCGGGATCGCTGGGCACCATCTCGATGGCTCC
>CAKJZF010000015.1 GCA_918290775.1 Clostridiales bacterium
CCGGCGAATACTTCGAGATCGAAGAGGACGTGCGCGGTTCGTTCATCTTGAACGCGCAGGATTTGAACATGATCGCGCATCTGGACGAGCTTGCCGCTGCAGGTGTAACGGTCAGCGTTGAGAACCCGATCTACATTGACTTTGATTACCAGGCCGGCAGCGAGATTTCCGAGAACCGTGCAAACTCCCTCAAGAAATCGATTGAGGACGCGCTGGGCGGACTTGTTAAGGTAAATCTGATCGGCGGAGATCGCACGGCGTTCCTCGCTGCTACCTACAGATTTACGGAGGGCAGAACTGCGAACTACTCTATCAACACCAACTCCGGTTGGGGACCTGACTACGGTGATCCGCAGACCTATTTGGATACCTTCCTTCCGGAATACAACGGTTATATGACCAAGAGCATCGGTATTTATTGATCTCGATTCAATGAATACCAGATGAACAGGGGCGGAGGATGGACTATGTCCATCCTCCTATCCGTAATATCGGATTTCTCCGCAAAAACGCTTCAAAATCCGTACTTTGCGCCGAGTGCGCATGGCTCGGCGCCTTTTGAAAGAACGAGATTGGAGTTCAAAACGTATGGCAAAATACTTGTTGAGACGATTGTTGCACGGTGTTTTTTCTATCATTGCCGTTGTTGCAATTGTCATGATTTTGATCTATTCGCTGATGGATCGCGAAACCGTGTTCGACGCGGATAATACCTACGTTCACACTGCAAGCAACCAGCGTGAGGTATATAAATATCGGAAATGGGAGGAATACGGGTATTTGGACTATGTTCCGTATTCCGATTATCTGAATACACTTGTGCGAAACGGTGAGTTGGATGCCGCAACGCGTGATTCTGTTGCCGCAATTGGAAGAAAGCCGGCAAATGATTCTGCGGCTACGAAAAAATATGTCAAGCAATTCACCGACTATTATGAATCCCGCGGTTATACAGTGGTGCGCTTAAACGCAAAAATGCAAACGACGACCCGTGTTGTTTCTGGCGGTCAGCAACAACTGTTTGCCTATAAAAACACCCCGCTGATCGTTCGTTTGTGGAAATATTTCACCCATTTGATTTCCGTGGAAAATATCCATAACATTGACAAAGAAATCGACATCGGGAAAAGAGGAATCAAGATTACTCTCTTTGACCCGGTTTATCAAACCTATAACGAGGATGGAACGATCGCGCATCGGAAACTTGCCCTTGCTATCATAGGCAACGGCACCCGGCATAAATATCTGCTTTACACAGACGGTCAGTTCCCATACATCCATCAGAATTTAATCTCTATCAACCTCGGGAAATCCTATTCGGTTCGGCAAGGCATTGATGTGTTCATCACAATGAAAGATCATCAGGGATCGTATGTGATGTCGACGGTCACTTTCCCAACAGGAATCACCGAGGAGAGCGCCTATGATTTGCATAGCGCAACGTTTTCGCAAGGATCGAGAAATTCTCTTGCTTTCTATCAAGCGCGTTTTACGGATGATTATACGAATATGTCAACGGTGAAGGGAAACCCGTCCAAAGTCGGCTATTCGTTTATGATCGGTATCATCGCCGTCATAGCCTCCTATCTGATCGGTGTTCCGCTTGGCGTCATTATGGCGCGCAAGAAGGATAAGCTGGTGGATAAGATCGGAACCATCTACATCGTGTTCATCATCGCCGTTCCCTCTTTGGCATATATCTTTCTGTTCAAAGCCATTGGCGGAAAGCTGGGCTTGCCCACAACTTTCATCATGGATTCCAAGAGCAAGCTGATGTATATCCTTCCCATCGTGTCCCTGGCGCTTCCTTCCATTGCGGGGCTGATGAAGTGGATTCGCCGCTACATGATTGACCAAATGAACTCGGATTATGTCAAGTTTGCCCGTTCGGGGGGACTTTCCGAGGGCGAGATTTTCAATAAACATATTTTGAAAAACGCAATCATTCCGATTGTCCATGGGATTCCGGCCAGTGTGGCTGCCGCGATTGTCGGAGCGATCATTACCGAGCGCGTGTATGTGGTTCCGGGCGCGGGCAATCTGCTTACGGAAGCGATTAACAAGTATGATAACGGCGTCATCGTGGGTGTTACGCTGTTCTATGCAACTCTCTCTGTTTTGTCTATCATTTTGGGTGATATTCTCATGTCGTTAGTTGACCCGAGAATCTCCTTCTCTTCGAAAGCGAGGTGATCCGCGTGAACAATCAGGAATTGGTCAATCTCTCCGAGTTTGAGCTATCAGACGAGGAGTTGTTTGCCCGTGTGGACCACAATGACATGGAATCCGAGAAGATTACCGCGCCGCGCTATTCCTATTGGCATTCGGTGTTCCGCGTGTTCTTCAAGAAAAGAATCAATATTATTGTGCTTTCGCTGCTGGCGTTGCTGTTGATTTTTACATACGTATATCCGCTCATTATCGGATATAATGCGGAAACCGACCCCTTTGTAAATGTGAATGACGCCTCAACCAAGCATTTGAATCCGTCCAAGGCAATTGAGCGGTTTGGCTTTCATCTCAAGTGGATCCTCGGATCGGGCGCTTCGGGAGAGTCAACATTTGATTCTGTTTGGTATGGATCCAGTATTTCCGTTTCGCTGGCGTTCATTTGCGCACTGATTAACTTGACGATCGGCGTAGTGGTTGGCGCGGTTTGGGGCTTCTCCAAGCGCGTTGATATGATTATGACCGAAGTCTATAACATCATTGGGAATGTACCGTACATCCTGTTCATATCCGTCATGGTGTTGATTATGTCCGCAAGCTTTTGGACGATGGTCTTTGCGCTGACAATCACGGGATGGCTCGGCATTGCCTACTTCATCCGAACGCAGGTGATCATCATCCGCGACCGTGAGTATAATCTTGCGTCCCGTTGCCTCGGAACGCCGATTCTGCGGATCGCGATGCGCAATATTCTGCCGTTTATGACATCGGTCATCGTGACGCTCGCGGCAACCGAGATTCCGTCCTACATTTCCTACGAAGTGTTCCTTTCCTACATCGGTATGGGGTTGAAGGATCGTTCGCTCGGCAAGCTGATTTATGCGGCAGAAAATGCCATGGTTACGCCGGGATGGGAGTTTGAATTCTGGAGCCCGGTGGCAATTGCATCCATTATTACCGTCGTGCTCTACATCGTCGGTCAGAACCTCGGCGACGCTTCCGACCCGAGAACCCATATGTGAGGTGACGCGACATGGATGAAAGAAAAGTATTGCTGTCCGTCAAGGACCTGCAGGTCAAATTCCGCGTTCGCGGTCGTATTCTGACCGCCATCCGCGGCATTTCGCTGGATATTTACGAGAATGAGTCCATCGCCATCGTGGGCGAATCCGGCTCCGGCAAGTCGGTTTTCACCAAAACCTTCGCCGGGATGCTCGATCAGAACGGCTTCGTGAGCGAAGGTTCCATCATCTTTGACGATGAGGAACTTTCCAACACCGATGTAAAAAAAGGCTTTGTTGAGAAAAAGGCCGTTGCGATGACGCTCAAAAAGCTCAATCGCGATTCCAAGTTGGAGTTTGGCGCCGAAACCTACAAGCAAATACTTGCACTGGAGAGCGAAAAACGCCTGAAGCAGCAGCTCAGCGAGGAGGAACGAAACGAGGTCACCGCAAAGATCGACGACCTGACCTTCCGCCGTACCGAGCTTTATAACCAAAAGATGACGTTTGACCCTTCCAAGGAGAAGGATCGCATTCACGCCGCCGCCGCGCAAATCAAAGATTACGATTCGCAGATCAAGGCTTTGCGCGAGCAGGAAAAAGAAGCGGTTCGTCAGCATAAAGCCGCTCTTGCCGCCGACACCGACTATCTGAACGCCTACAATGAAAAAATGACTGCCCTGAAGGCGCAGTATGCCAAGGAATGCTCGCAGGAGATCTCGGAAGAGACGATCCGGCGCAATGAGATTTTGGCAAAAGAGGTGTATCTGTCGGTTGGCCGCTACGGCATCGCTAAGCGCATTCAGCTGATTCGCAAACTGCAAAAAGCCCTTCGCCGGGCAATGACCTTGGGCGTTGATCTCTCGGACGATGAAAGCCGCAACGCCGTGTTCGACAGTGTGGTGTTCCGCGTTCGTTACGTCAGCGAAACCGAAGAGAAGCTCCATGGCGTTTGCGTGCTGAACCTTGCCAAAATCAAGTACGCGAAGGACTGGAGCCAAATCCGCGGGCGCAAGATCGCAACGGTCTTCCAGGATCCGATGACCTCGCTCAACCCGATCATCACCATCGGCAAGCAGATCACGTCCATCATCATCAAGCATCAGCATTGCTCCGAGACTGAGGCAAGGGCAAGGGCGCTGGAACTGATGGGCAAGGTGGGTATTCCGAATGCGGAAAAACGCTTTGACGATTATCCCTTCCAGTATTCGGGCGGTATGCGGCAGCGCATCGTAATCGCGATCGCGCTTTCCTGCCAGCCCAAGATTCTGATTTGCGACGAGCCGACCACCGCGCTCGACGTCACCATTCAGGCGCAGATTCTCAAATTGCTCAAAGATCTGCAAAAGGAATTCAACTACACCATCGTGTTCATCACGCATGACCTCGGTGTTGTTGCAAACATCGCCGACCGCGTGGCAGTCCTTTACGCGGGGCAGGTTGTGGAGCTCGGGCAGGTCGAGGAGGTCTTTTATGACCCGCGGCACCCGTATACATGGGCGTTGCTCTCCTCGCTCCCGCAGCTGGCGCAGCGCAATACCAAGCTCTATTCCATCTCGGGTACGCCCCCGTCACTTTACAACCGCATCGTCGGCGATCCGTTTGCTCCGCGCAACCCGTATTGCCTGAAGGTGGATACGCTCAAAGAGCCGCCGATGTTCGCCGTCACCGAAACCCATTTTGCCAAAACATGGCTGCTCGACCCACGGGCGCCGAAGTATGAAAAGCCTGAAATCATTCAGAACATTCATGAAAAGCTCATGGATGCATTCAACATTTGAGGAGGATCGGAACTGTGGAAGAAACCAAACAAACCGAAAATCTGCAGGTCAACGATGCTCCGGAAAATGAGGCGGAGACGGTTGTAAAAAAGCAGAAGGCGACCGATACCGAGGCGCATCTGCCCGAACACGGACCGATTGACCCCGAAAACGGCAAAGAGATCCTGCTTTCCCTGCGCAACATTGACATTACGTTCGGAAAGGGCGATCGCGCGGTCAAGGCGGTCAAAAACGCGTCCTTTGACATCTACAAGGGCGAGACCTTCTCGCTCGTCGGCGAATCCGGATCCGGGAAAACCACCATCGGGCGTGCGGTCATCCGCGTCAATCCCTGCTCGGCAGGCGAGATTCTCTATAAGGGCGTTCGCATCTCGGGCAAAATTCCGAAATCGCTTGACCGCGAGGTCATCCGGAATATTCAGATGGTGTTCCAGGATCCCGCCGCTTCGCTGAATGAACGCGCGACGGTCGATTACATCATTTCCGAAGGACTTTACAACTTCCACCTGTTTGAAAACGAGGCGGATCGCGTCCGCAAGGTGGAGAACATGATCAACGAGGTGGGCTTGCTGCCCGAACACCTGACGCGGTATCCGCATGAGTTTTCGGGCGGACAGCGTCAGCGCATCGGACTCGCGAGAGCCATGGTGATGGAGCCGGAACTGGTTGTGGCGGATGAACCCATCTCCGCGCTGGACGTTTCCATTCGTGCGCAGGTGCTCAATCTGCTCAAAAAGTTCCAAAAGGAACGCGACATCACCTACCTGTTCATCGCGCATGACCTTTCGATCGTCCGCTTCATTTCGGATCGCATCGGCGTGATTTACAAAGGCAACATCGTTGAGGTTGCCGACGCGGAGGAGCTGTTTGACTATCCGCTCCATCCCTACACGCGGTCACTGATTTCGGCGATCCCGATCCCGGATCCGCAGCTCGAGAAAAACAAGGTGCTCTTCACCTATGATCCGTCGATTCACGATTACAGCGAAGACCAACCCGAAATGGTCTGCATCGGGCATAACCACTATGTCTGGGGCAACAAAAAGGAAATTGAGGGGTACCGGGAGATCCGTGAAAAGGGCATTCCGCTCAAGTCGATCACCATCCGCGACCCCAACGAAGCGGAGACAGAAGCGCCTGCTGTCCAAGAGCCGGAAAATGTTGCCTCCGAGGAGGAGATCAGCGCACCGCCCCTGCATGACACCGGGAGCAAATGGTATTCCTTCGGGTCGTTCTTCCTTCCGATCATCGGCTTGATCGGCGGGGCGATCTTCAAGAAATACCGGCATATCCGAAACTACAAAGCCTGCAAAAAAGGCGCGATCGCGGGATTGATCACCCGCGGCGCGATCGTTGCCATCTTCTTGGCGGCGCTCGGCATTTCCTTGCTTTGATCAAACATCCTCTTTGGCGGGAAATGAACACGCGGGTGCGACACTTCGTCCAATGCAAACGAACTTCTGTCGCACCCGTATTTGCACGTTGAGTGAATTGAGAGGAAAAACCATGAGCAACAACCGAAACGCAAGAGCAAAAACACCGTCGCTTCCGAAGGTGCAAAAGGTGGAGCTGCCTGAGAGGCATCTGCGCTTACGCGCGGTTTTGTTTGCCGTGTTGCTGGTTGTCGGCGTGGGGGCGCTGGTGTTCGGGCTGGTGCGCTATCTCTCAACAGGAAGCGGTTGGCGTGAAATCACCGCCGAGACAAAAGAGGAGAACCTCGCCGGCGAGATTTTCTTTTATTATGACATCAGCGGAAACGGCACGGCGGCGGGAACCGAATATCGGCAGGTGCGTGCGGTTTACACCCAAGCAAGCGTGTATGCCTACCGCGTTTTCCACGCGACTGAGGAATTTGCGGGTGTCTATAACCTCGCCTATCTCAACCGTCATGTCAATGAGACGGTCACGGTCGACGCGGCGCTTTACCGAGCGCTTGAGCAGATTGTTGCGGCAGGAGACCGCACGGTTTTCCGCGCACCTTACTATGATAATTATAAAAATCTGTTTTTCTGTACCGATAACAGTCAGATCACGGATTTTGATCCGCTTCTGAATTCCGAAGTCGCGGCGTATTTTGCGGAGATTGCCGCATTCGTCAATGACCCGAACGCGGTTTCCCTTGCGTTATACGGCGACAACCGCGCGGGCATCCGCGTTTCGGACAAGTACCTTTCCTTCGCGCGGGCAAACGGCATCGAAACATTTGTCGACTTCTTCCGTCTCCGCAACGCCTTCACGGTGGATTACCTTGCAGAGAAGCTGACCGAGAGCGGTTATGTCAACGGTGCGCTTTCCAGCTACGATGGATATGTGCGAAACATGGACCCGCGCGGAAGTACCTTCTCGCTGACGATGTATCATCGGGAGGGAACGGTTGTGGACGCGGGCGGTACGTTGGTTTATGACAAGCCGATCAGTGTTGTCACCATGCGCGATTATGCGCTCGACCGCCTTGATAGCATGGATTATTATGCGGTTGATGAGAATGACGTTCGACACCCGTATATCAACAGCGAGGGATACTGCCAGGCGGCGATCCCGGAGCTGGTGGGAGTGAGCGAGACCAAGGGGTGCGCCGAGATCGCGCTTCGTATGGCGCCGATCTATATCAATGACGTCTTCCGCATCGACAATTTTCGCGCGTTGACGGCGGAAGGAATCGGCGGAATTGTGTGCTTGGAGCGCACGTTCTATATCACCGATCCGACGCTGACGGTAACCAACCTGTATTCCGAGAGCGGTGTTTCCTATCGCACCGTGGTCGTGCAGAACTGAAATGGGGGATGCGACAGGATGAATGTGATCGTTGCGTTGGATGACCGGAACGGGATGATGTTCAATCACCGTCGGCAAAGCAGGGATCGCGTGATGAACGAGCGGATTCTTGCCCTCTGCGGCGGAACTCTGCGCTTGAACGCCGTTTCCGCGAAGCTGTTTGAAGGGATCGTCTCGGCACATCTGACCGTCTCCGACCGCTTTCTTGACGAGGCGGGAGAGGACGATTGGTGCTTTGCGGAGGATACGATTCTGAAACCCTATGAAGGGCGCATCGGAAAACTGGTGGTGTTCCGTTGGAACCGCCTATACCCGAGCGACCGTACCTTTGATTTGAATCTCGCAGAATGGACGCTTGTTTCGCAAGTCGATTTCGCCGGCAGTTCCCATGACCGCATAACAGAGGAGGTTTACACCAAATGAAGAAATCTTTATTCCGGGCGTTGCTCCCGCTCTTGCTGATTGTCGCGTTGCTGTTCTCCTCCTGCGAGGGATTGTTGAGCCTCGGCGAGAGAACCACCGAACAGGCAACCGAGCCGATTTCGCTTTCCGCAATTCCGCCGTTTGGAGAAAAGGCGTATGTTGAGATCAACGGCAACGAACCGTTCTTCACCGATGAGGAAAAGGCACGGGCTGTTTCGTCCTTCGAGACCTACAGCGAGTTGGACAGTCTGAAGCGGTGTGGGGTTGCCACGGCAAGCGTTGGGAAAGACCTGATGCCGAGCGAGGATCGCGGGAGCATCGGCTCGGTTAAACCGAGCGGCTGGCAAACGGTGAAATATGATATTGTGGATGGCGGGTATCTTTATAATCGCTGTCACCTGATCGGTTATCAGCTTACCGGCGAGAACGCAAACAAGCAGAACCTGATTACGGGAACGAGATACCTGAACATTGACGGAATGCTTTCCTTTGAAAACATGGTCGCCGACTATGTCAAAGAAACCGGAAACCATGTGCTCTACCGCGTGACGCCGATCTTCAACGGCTCCGATTTGGTTGCACTCGGCGTTCTGATGGAGGGGTGGTCGGTTGAGGACGACGGCGACGGCGTTTGCTTCTGCGTGTTCAGCTATAATGTTCAACCCGGAATCGTGATCAACTATGCGGACGGCACCAGTCGGCTTGCCGGGGAGGACGAAACCCTGATGACCATGTGGACTGTTGCCCCAACCGATCAAACGCCCGCCGCGGAAACGACCGCTGATCTGACCGAAGAGACCTCTGCCGCGACTGATTCCGTAGCATCTTCTTCGGAGTCGGATTCCGACACGCCATCCCCAGAGACAGATTTAAGTTCTGTTTCCTCAATTTCGATTGAATTAGTCCATGTCACAGATCCGGTCAAGGTCGGAACGCAGGCACGCGTGGAGATCAAAGGCAAGGCGGGAACCGAGTATTTCATCCGGGTCACGCTTCCGTCCGGCACGGTCAGTTCGTCTGCGGCGCTCTCGCCCCAAACGGCAGATCAAAACGGCATGGTTGTTTGGGAATGGAATATTACGAAGAACACCAAACCCGGAACCGCAAATGTAGAAATTTCGGACAGCATGACCGGCTTCGCGATCACCTTTCAAATCACCGCGGACGACCCCGCATAAGAATAGCAAAAGCGGACAGATGTTAAAAAGCACCTGTCCGCTTTTTTGAAATTATATCGGGGGAAACAAAGTTCAAATCTTTTTTCTGCATTCGGGGCAGATGTAATGAATGGTGAGATCATAGCCCGAAATGTCGGTGCCAACCGCTTGGCGCAGGCGATCCTTCAACCAAGGCAGTGAGACGTTCGCAAGTTTGCCGCAGGAAGTGCAGCGAAGGTGATCATGCGGATCGCTTCCTTTCTCGAAGCAGTCCGCGCTTCCGTCCACATGGACGCGGTTGATGAACCCCGCGTCGGTCATGGCGTTGAGATTGTTGTAAACGGTTGCCATCGCGATGCTCGGCATTTGGAGCTTTGCAAGGAAAAACACCTCGTCGGCGGTCAGGTGACGATCCGAATGGGTCAGAATTTGCAGGATCAGTTCGCGTTGTTTGGTCATGTTCGGTTCCTCCGTTTGAAGCAATCTAAAAGTTAGAATAAATCTAAATTTATTATAATCCAATCGTCGGAAAAAGTCAATAGGTTTTCGAAAAAATTTTCTTTTTCCAACGAATTTTATCGAAAAATCGCTTCTCAAAGCGAGTACTTTGTGATACAATAGAAACAGGAACAGAAGGGGGGGCGGAATATGGTTCGGGTTTGCGTTTTCTGTTATCATGACCTGCCGCGCGAGGACGAGATCGAAAAGCGTCTCGGCAAAGAGACCGCCCTGCTCTTGGCGGGCGACCGCCGAGGAAGGGCACGAATCGAGCGTCTGACCGGGTTTTGTCTGCTTGCGCGAATGCTTCCGGACGCGGATCTGCGAACCGTCCGTCGTACCGACGACGGCAGACCGTTCTTCCCAAAGTACCCCGATGTGGACTTTAACCTTTCGCATACGGATGGCATCATCGCTTGCGCCGTGAATTCGGGCGGCGGACGGATCGGGGTGGATGTTGAGCGGTTGGGACCCCGTTCCCGCGCGGAGATGGAGCGCATCGCCGCAAGGTGGTTTTCCACCGTCGAGCGCGAGACATGGACGGAATGCCCGACAGAAAAACACTTTTTGGAGATCTGGACGATGAAAGAAGCCATCGCAAAGCGAATCGGCGGCGGGTTGCGCGATCTGCGAAGCCTCGACAGCACCGATCCTGCTGCGCGGGGCGCGGCGGCAATCTATTCGGTTGGGGACGCGATCCTTGCGCTATCCGCCCCGGAAAAGGCGAAACTGCCACAGACGGTTGACATTGTTATCTCTTTATAAAAACGAAATCTCCCCCTCTCGCGAGGGGGAGATTTTTAGAATGAGACTGAATCTCGTTCTTTTTATTTCAATTTCAACAAGTCAATGGACTTTCCGAAATCGTTGAATGTGAAGGCGACTGTTTCGCCAAATGTTGCGAGGATCTTCTCGACGCGGACTGCCCGGAGTTGCTTGAGATACGCGCTCGCCTGATAGGAAAGAAAAGTTTCGCTCTCCAGTTGATCTTCCGTTCGGATCATAACGCGGTAACTGCCGTCGATTTTGCGAACCGTGCTGACGTCCCCGACTCGCTCCAAAGAAAACGCGTCGGTTTCCTGCGTCGGATCTTCGGCAAGCCCACGAATGAGCAGGAATGATTTGGTGACCTTCGTGTCGGCGACCGAGGCTGGATCGGCTTTGATTGCGTCCTCCGGCGAGGATCCCACGCGAAGCGCGTCGGCAACCGCTTCCGCGTCGGCTCCGTCCGGCAGGGTGATCTGGCGCACCCAAACAATATTCCCTTCCGCCAACCATCCGAGAAAGGCGGTGACGTCCTTCAGCTCCGTTTCCGCAAAGAGCGCGTCCTCCAGCTCCAGCTCCAGCTGTGCTTTGGCGAGGGAAAACCGCATCAGGTGCTCGGTCATATACAGATCGGCGAGAAACTGACGGTATTCTTTCTTGCTCCCGAGGCTTTCTATTGCCTCGGCGACGGCGGCGTCGACCGTTTCCTGCAAGTCCTTGTCATCAAGAGAGCGGTTTGGTAGGTAATGCGAAGCCGCGGCAAGAACGACGTATTCCTTTGCGATGCGATTCGAGACCTCGCGTTCCAGTTCCGCGCGGTGTGCTTCGGCAGTCTCGGCGGTGTCCCAAATCTGTTCGCCGTCCCGTTCCGCAAGCAGATCGCGAACCGAGAGAGTCATATAGCGCAATTCCTCATAGAGAACATCGTATCCCGCCGCGCGCCCGACCGCGCGGCGATTGTTGCCTCCCGCGCATCCGACGGTGCCGATCAGCAAACAAACCATGAGGATGCAGGCAAATATTTTATTTTTCAAATAGTATCCCTCCTCTTTAACTATCTCTATTTTACCGTATAGTTATGACCGATTTGTGAATATCTGCAAAAAAACGGTTTTTTTTGAGAAAAGGTTGGCAAAACGGGAAAAATATGATATAATCAAGGGTAGAAATCACAGAGGATCGGAGAAAACGGTATGAAGGATCGCTACCAAATCGCATTGTCCAAAATCGTTGAGGAATTTCACTTTGAGGTGATTGTTCGCCCGGAGCATTTTGACGACATCATGATCGAGACCCCGGAAGTCAACCGCCCGGGACTTGCTCTTGCGGGTTTCTACGAGGTTTTTGACGGACAACGCATCCAGCTGATCGGCGAGGCGGAGACGCGTTACCTGCAATCCCTCGAGCCGAGCACCAAGCGGGTGATGCTTCAGAATTTCGTTGACGCGAAGCCGGTTGCCATCCTTTACACGCGCGACCTGCCTGTGGATGACGCGCTGGTGGAGCGGGCGCAAAAGCGGCAGGTTCCCGTTTTGCGGACGGGAATCAAGACAAGCCCCATCATGTCCAGCCTGATCGCCTCTCTCAACAACCATTTGGCGCCCCGCATCACGCGTCACGGCGTTTTGGTTGAGGTTTACGGCGAGGGCTTGTTGCTCCTCGGCGACAGCGGCGTCGGAAAAAGCGAGACCGCGATCGAGTTGGTTAAAAGAGGACATCGTCTGATCGCGGACGACGCTGTGGAAATCAAGCGCGTTTCCGAAAAAACGCTGGTCGGTTCCGCGCCGGAGATGATCCGACATTATGTGGAGTTGCGCGGCATCGGCATTGTGGATGTTCGCCGGCTGTTTGGTATGGGTGCCATCAAGGACACCGAACGGATTGACTTGGTCATTCAGCTTGAAAACTGGATTGAAGGGAAGATGTACGACCGCCTCGGCATGGAGGAGGAGCACATCAATATCCTCGGGTTGGAGATCCCTTCGGTCACGGTTCCCGTTCGTCCCGGACGAAACCTTGCCATCATTCTGGAGATCGCCGCCATGAACAACCGCCAGAAGCGTATGGGGTATAATACCGCCGCCGAATTCAACAAAAAGCTGATGTTGCAGATGGGATTGGATCCCGACGCGCAGATTTGAACCGTTCAGACCAAAAGACCCCGATTTTGTTGGAGGAGCTATGGAAAACAGAAAGAACGCTGAAAACCGGAATGACGGGCGCACACTCTCGCGCGTATGCGAAATCCGGAACGGGGAATTGATCCGCTACTACGGAGACGAGACCGAATTCACCGTCCCGGATGAGGTCACAACCATTGCCGTAGACGCTTTCCGCGATTGCCGCAAACTTACCGAGGTCACGCTCGGAAGGCGGGTTACGTCCATCCATAGCGGTGCGTTCGGCGGATGCCGCAAACTGCGCCGGGTCACGTTTCCGGCAAGCCTGCGGGAAATCGGAGAAGAGGCGTTTGACGGTTGCAGTTCCCTGACAGCGGTCATTCTCCCCCGTGCCGTCTACGCCATCGGCGAAAACGCGTTCCGCGGTTGTGAGAGTCTGAAG
>CAKJZF010000016.1 GCA_918290775.1 Clostridiales bacterium
CTGCTTTCAACCGCGGCGCTCCGGGCGAGGCTTGCAAACGACGGAAACGACTGACCGGATAACGATACCAAACGACGGTTACTAATCGAAAGGGAGAGACAACCATGGCCGAAGAACTGAAGGACATTGAACTCGCAGCGGAGGACGCCGACCTCGAACCCAAAGAGTACGAGGACGAAAATATCCGGGTGCTGGAAGGGCTGGAAGCGGTCCGAAAGCGCCCCGGTATGTATATCGGCACGACGTCCGCGGGCGGACTTCATCACCTCGTTTACGAAATCGTGGACAACGCGATCGACGAGGTACAGTCGGGCGTTTGCGACACGGTGCGCGTCACGCTGAACCCCGACGGATCGGTCACGGTCAAGGATAACGGGCGCGGTATCCCCGGAGGGGTCAACCCCCAGACCGGGTTGCCGACGCTTGAGGTCGTCTATACCAAACTGCACGCCGGCGGTAAGTTCGGCGACGGCGGCTACAAGGTCGCCGGAGGTCTGCACGGCGTCGGCGCGTCGGTGGCGAACGCCTTGTCCGAATGGATGGAGGTCACCTCCTGCCACAACGGGCAGAAATACACCGAGCGATTCTCGCGCGGCGAGGTCGACCGTCCTTTCGCCTGCGAGGGCGAGACCGAGGATCACGGCGTCAGCGTCACGTTCAAACCCGACGGCGAGATCTTCGAGGTTCTGGAATTCGATTACGACACCCTGCTTAACCGGATGCGGGAGCAGGCGTTTCTGAACGCCGGGGTGCGGATCGTTCTGGAAGACACCCGTCCCGATATGGAACGCTGCGACGATCTTCACTACGAGGGCGGCATCGCAAGTTACGTCGATTATCTGAACACCTTGAAACATTGCGAGCGAATCCATCCCGACATCATCTATATGACCACGGGCAAGGCGCTTCCGTCCGCGGAGGTCGCGATCCAGTACAACGACAGTTATAACGAAACGGTCATCAGTTTCGCCAACAGTATGACCACCATCGAGGGAGGAACCCACGAAACCGGGTTCCGCTCCGCTCTGACCCGGGTGCTGAACGATTACGCCCGCCGGATCGGCGCGCTGAAGGATTCCGACAAAAACCTCTCGGGCGAGGACGTCCGCGAGGGAATCACCGCCGTCATTTCGATCAAGATGGAGGACGCGCAGTTCGAGTCCCAGACCAAGTCGAAGCTCGGTAACTCCGAGATCCGGACGCTGGTCGAGAATATGATGAACGTCAAACTTGCCGAGTATCTTGAGGAGAACCCGGCGTCGGGCAAACTGATCATCGAAAAGGCGCTGGCGGCGTCGCGCGCCCGCGAAGCGGCGCGCAAAGCCCGCGAAATGACCCGCAGAAAATCGGTGCTCGAGGGCTCTACCCTGCCCGGCAAACTCGCCGACTGTCAGGAACGCCGCACCGAACTCACAGAACTCTAC
>CAKJZF010000017.1 GCA_918290775.1 Clostridiales bacterium
AAAACAAACTAAAAGCGCCCCCTAAAAACATCCCCCCCAAAAAGAAAAAACCTTACCCGATAAGGAAGTAAACGATATAAAGTTCTTTTCGGGAGAAGGGTTTGGGGAGAGGGGCTTTTTCTTTCAAGAAAAAGCCCCTCTCCCCAAGGTCTATCTTCTCTCATCCGAACATCGCCTGATCCACTTCGTCCAGTGAAGGGAAGAGAAAGTCGGGTTTATCGGCGGGCGCGGCGGCGTCCACATCGGCGGGTTGGGTCTCGCCAGAGAGGACGAGGATAGCGGTAACACCATGGCGGCGACCGATGGCAATGTCGGTATAGAGACGATCGCCGAAGAAGCACATCTCGTCTTTTGTCACCCCCGTGATCTCGCAGATCATGTCCACCGTTTCGGGGTATGGCTTGCCGAAATAGGTCGGCGTTTTTCCGGTGGAGGCGGTCACAAACGCCGCAATTGCACCGCTGTCGGGGATAAAGCCGGTCTCGGTCGGGCAGTTGAAATCGGGATGCGTTGAGAAATACTGCGCCCCGCCGCGGATCAGACGGCAGGCGTTGTCGAGCTTTTCGTATGTCAAAGTGGTGTCAAAACTGGTGATAACAATGTCGGCGCGATCCTCTTTCCCCGAAAGAAGGGGGATCCCGTTCTCGCGAAAGTTGTTTTCCAAATCGGGCGTTCCGACCAAATAAACGCTTTTGCCGGGATGATGGCGTTTGAGATATTCAACGGTCACATCGCCCGAGGTCAGAATCTCCGAGGAGGAGGGAGAAAACCCGAGGCGAGTCAGCTTCTCCAAATAGAATTTCGGAGAATGGGAGGCATTGTTGGTGAAGAACAGGACGCGGCGACCGCTCGCACGCAGATGGTTGATGAAGCGGATCGCGTAAGGGAAAACACGGTTGCCGAGATAGATCGTTCCGTCCATATCAAATATGTAGAGCTTTTTTTCGTTCAGAAGCGAAATAGAAGGGTTTTCAAAATTCATCATTTGATGCTCCGTTTCATGAAATTGCTGTCATTATCATACCATTTTTTTGCGTTTTGTCAAGTCTTTTCCCGGGAAAAAGCCGAAAAAGCCGCAAATAGTCGGTTCCTTTCGACAAAAATAAAAATTGTCTATTGAAATAAGTGATTGAATATGATAAAATAAATAGGAAATGGTTGCAAAATCATCCATGAAATTTGTCAAAAGGAGCGAAAAGACCGTGTATCATGTGTTTTATAACCCCCTGTCGGGCAACGGAAGCGGCGCGGCTTGCGTCGAAAAGCTGAAAGAAATCATCACCGAGGAGATCAAATTCACCGATGTGCGCGAGGTGAAGGATTACGCGTCCTATTTTGCCGCGCTGACCGAGGCGGATTCGGTTGTGGTTGCCGGAGGAGACGGCACCCTGAACCATTTTGTCAACGACATCGACGGCGTTGAGATCCGGAATGACGTCTATCTCTTTACCATGGGAACCGGAAACGACTTCAAGAATGACGTCGCACCCAATGAAGAAGGGCTGATCAAGATCAACGACTACATCAAGGATCTCCCGATTGTGGAGGTTAACGGTATGACGCGTCGTTTCATCAACGGCATCGGCTACGGAATTGACGGCTATTGTTGCGAGGTTGGCGACGAGCTGGCGAAAAAGAGCGACAAGCCGGTCAACTATGCGGGTATTGCCATCAAGGGTCTTCTGTTCCACTATAAGCCGACGCACGCAACCGTGACGGTTGACGGCACGACCGAAGAATATAATCGCGTTTGGCTGGCGCCTTCCATGAACGGACGTTTCTACGGCGGCGGAATGAACATCGCGCCGGCGCAGGATCGCCTCGCAACCCCCAAAACGCTTTCGGTGGTCGTTCTACACGGATCCGGGAAGCTCAAAACCCTCATGCTTTTTCCGTCCATTTTCAAGGGAGAGCATATCAAGCATGAAAAGCAGGTCAGCATCCGGACGGGGAAGGACATCACCGTGAAGTTTGACCGTCCCGTGGCGCTCCAGATCGACGGCGAAACCGTTCTCGGCGTCACCGAGTACACCGTCCATGCAACGGCGGCTCAGGCGAACGAAGCGGTCTGACGCGGGGGAAACGGAATGTTCCTTTCTGCATTGTTTCTGATTTCCGCGGTGGCGGGCGCGTGCGGCATTGTTTTCGGCGCATCCGTCAGCCCTTGGTGGCTGTTTGCGCTGATTCCCGGGCTGTTTATCGGGTGTACGCTGATTTACGTGATCTGCATCTATGTCATCTCGCTCCTGATCCCCAAGAGGGAACCGAAAAAATCGAGCGCGTTCTGCCGGTTGAATATCCGCCTGTTTTTGAATTGGTTGCTCTTTGTGCTCCGTGTGAAGGTTCATATCAAAGGGGAGAAGATGCTTCCGGGCGAGCCGTGCGTCATCGTTTCCAACCATCGGTCGGCGTTTGACCCCATGACTGTGATTGCAAAGGTCAAACGGAAGAAATTGCTCTTCATCTCAAAGCCGGGCAATTTCAAGGCGCCCATCGCCGGTGCGTTCATTCGTGGCGCGGCATACTTGCCGATCGACCGCGACAACGGAATGCGTGCTTTGCGCACGCTTAAGGACGCAGCCGAGCGCATGAAGGCGGAGGGTGCGGACTTTGGTATCTACCCGGAGGGATCGCGCAGCAAAACCGGGGAACTTCAGGAGTTTAAGTCGGGCGCGTTTTATCTTGCGAAGAAGGCGGACGCGCCTATCGCGGTGATGACGGCATGGAACACCGAAAAAGTCGGCAAAAAGTTCCCGATCCGGCGAACCCACGTCTATCTGGACTTTATCGGCGTGGTCGACCGCGAGACGGTTCGCTCCGCAACGATGGATGAGCTGGCGGCGCTGACGCGCGGCATGGTGGAGGAGCATTTGAAAACGCTATCTTGAAACAGCGAGGTGCATGAAGTGAAATTTCCGAAAATCAGTTTACACAACCATACCGTTTTTTGCGACGGAACCGACACGCCGGAGGCAATGGTTCTCGCGGCGATAGAGGAGGGTGTGGAGACGATCGGTTTTTCGGGGCATTCATGCACCTCGTTTGATCTGTCCTATTGCATGACGCGGGAAAAGACCGAGGCGTACCGCGCGGAGATTTTGCAGTTGCGCGAGAAATACCGTGACCGCATTCGGATTCTGCTCGGCATTGAGCGCGATTACTACGCCGATCCCGATGACGCGCAGTATGATTACGTCATCGGATCCGTTCACTACATTGTGGCGGACGACGGCGCAATCTGCCCGGTTGACGAAAGCCGCGAGCAGGTGGTGAGCGACGTTCAAAAGCATTTCGGCGGGAACGTCTACCGTTGGACGAAGCGCTATTATGAAACGCTTGCATTGATTGCGGAAAAGACCCACTGCAACATGGTAGGGCATTTTGACTTGGTTCAGAAATTCAACGGCGACGGAACCCTGTTTGATTCGGAGCTTCCGAGCTACCGGCTTCCGTTGCTGGACGCGATGGAGACTCTGACCAATTCGGACGTGATTTTTGAAATCAATACCGCTGGGATGCGCAAACGAAAGATTCCTTATCCGTCCCCCGATATCCTGCGGTGGTTGGCACAGCACAACGCGAGAACCGTCATCACGGCGGATGCGCATCGGAAAGAGGACATTCTCTCCGGCTTTGAATCCGCGGTGCTCTATGCAAAGGCGTGCGGCGTCGGAGGTTTTACCGTTCCGCGCGGCGACGCATGGGTCACCGTTTCGATGGGGGACGCATGACCCATTCAGAAAGTACTGGATCCATCTGCTCCTTCTGATTGATTCAGTGATTTCTAAAAAAATCCCTGCGGCAAAATCGTTCACCGCAGGGATTTTTCAATCCGGGTCAGTCCCAGAAAATATTCCAATTCCAAAGGTCGCCTTGAGACGCTTCCGTATAAACCAAACTTGTGCGGATTACATCGCATTCGGAGACGGGCGAGAGGGACAATTCAGGCGAGAGATAGGGCTTTTTGAGATCGGTTACTTGTTCCATGTTACCGTGTAACCTCCGTCTGTTTTGGTCAAAGTAAAGGAATAGGTATCGGTCGGTTCGGCGCCGGATGCGTAGGCGTAAACTGAAAAACTGACCGAGTCTCCTGTATCCAGCGTGCCGCCGGGAAAGGTTGCGGCAAAGAGATAACCGTCCGATCCGCGGAGCTGTTGTGCTGTGTATACCAAAGTCTGTTCATCGTAAATGCCGAGCAGAGAGGTGAAAACCGAGCTGCAGGGAAAATTCAGTTCGCCTTTCGGGGATCCGATGGCGGAGATGCGGAAGCCCGCGTCGGTGTATGTGGTTTCCGCGTCGATGCTGGCGATGAAGCGGATCGCGAGCGTTGAACCTTCGGAAAGCTGAATACCGTGAAAACGAACGCCGAGCGTTTCTTCCTTTGTCTCCTCCGGCACCTCGCTTTCGGCATCGTAGTGAGAGCAGTCGGTTTGGGTAACGATTGCGCTCCCTTTCTTCCCGTAAATGCCTCCGGTTTTGCTACCGATTATGGTTCCTTCGGAGCGGATGCCGGAGAGATCAACCGAAACGGCTTGAATATCCCCGCTGGAGATATTGCTGTTGTTAGCGGAGCCGATGGCTCCTCCGGCAGTTGTCACCGCACTTACATCCGCGCGGCAAGCACAGTCTTTTAGCAAAAGGTTGCCTTGCACATTGCCGATCAGACCGCCGGCTGTTGTGCCGCCGGTCACATTTCCTTTGTTGGTGCAGTTCTCAATCTGCGCGGCTTTTTGCCCTTCGGTGCGATCACGAACGCTGTCAACCCGCGCGATCAGACCGCCACAGAAGGTGTTGCCGGAAACGGGAGCTAAGTTGAGTACATTCGAAATGACGGCGCCTTCCGCAACGCGGGCGGCAAGCGACGCCGCGCACCCGTTGGTATATCCGTCCGCCTCCGCAAAGGTGCAACCCGCGCCGAGTACGACATTCCGGATCACCGCGCCGGATTGTACGGCGCCGAACAGCGCGGTATAGGCGTATGTCTTTTTGGTGGATCCGACGGTCTTGACCGCAAGGTTGTCGATCACATACCCACGACCGTCAAAGGTGCCGCCGAAAGAAACACCCGGAAATGCGGCAGAATATGCGGCAAGACCGTTTCCGATCGGTTCAAAATCGGTCACGCCGCTCATGTCGATTGAGGCGCAGAGACAGACATGAACTCCCGCGCTTCGGAATCTCGAATTGTTGTTCACCAAAAATGAAAAGCGACGCAAATCCTCCGCGTCATAAATCCCATACCATATGGAGCTATTCACTTCGTCATCGTTTTCATAGTCAAACGAGGTGATTTTGACAATCGTTTCGCCGGAAGCAATGTCTTCGCGTGCGACCGAAGCGTCGTATCCGATGGCATTTGCCAAGGGGCAGGAAAACAGGATCAGCACCGAGATCAGAAAATGGAACAGGAACGGCTTGATCCGTTTCAGAACGTGTTTCTTCATGATCGTTCCTTTCATTTTTTTATATTCGACCGTATTTTAACATGAATTTCCAATTTTTTCAAGTGGTTTGCAAAAAATCAGATTGTCCGACAAAATATGGCAGAATATGCATCCAAATTTATGCAATTTGATTATAGATTCTTGTAATTTAATGATGAATTTCATGGTATTCGGAATGTATGGCATGACATTCTTTGACATGGATCAAAAGCACGGATCCGCCGACGGGCAAAAAGCGGACAAAACATCAGAAAAGGAGGAGCGGAAAACGCGATGAAATGGTTTTTGGTCAACCACGGTTCTTTTTACGGAAATGAGATCCTTCACGGTTGCGTCTTTGTCCCGCGGAAACATGAGGATGACGCGGAACGGATGCGCGGTGTTTGCAAAGGGGACGTCTTTTTCCATGTTTCAAAAGCGGGAATATCGGCGGTCGGCGTTGCGATGCGTCCCTGCCGAATTTTGCCGTTTCCAGCATGGAGGATTTGTGAATCCGAATTGGGAGATCGGGGCTATTTGGCGGATCTGCAATGCCTGCTTCTTGGGAATTCGGTCGCATCACCGTTTCCCAAAAGACGCTATCTGACGGAGCTTTCGGAGGAAGAAGGGGAACGGCTGGCGGAGAAAATCGAGGAGCGAAACCCGTTGGTTTCTGCTTTTTTGGGGAGATGGCGGGAGAAACCTGTCGAAAATTCATAAGACATTTGATCGGAAAACCGAAAAAATTATATTGAAAGACTATTGACTTTTTTTGCTGAAATGTTATAATATATGTGTAAGTTCGCACTGGGAAACCCTGCCGATCGGAGGATGGACAAATGGCACAACGCAAAATGCTCGCAATTGATCTCGGCGCTTCCAGCGGTCGCGGCATTGTGGGCTCTTTTGATGGAAACCGATTGTCGCTGGAGGAGAACCATCGGTTTTCCAACGATCCCGTGATTCTGAACGGCACCATGTATTGGGACATCCTTCGCATTTTCCATGAGATCAAACAGTCCATCGGAAAAACTGTGATCGCAGGGGAGAAGATTGCTTCCATGGGAATCGACACCTGGGGCGTGGACTACGCATTGATCGGCGGAAACGGGCAGATGATCTCCAACCCCGTTCACTACCGCGACAAACGCACCGTTGGCGCCCAGGAGCGTGTTTCCCGGTATATTGACCCGCAGGAGCTTTATGAGATCGCGGGAATTCAGAAGCTCAATTTTAACACCGTCTATCAGCTCGCCGTGGAGGATCCCAAACGGATCGCACAGGCGGAGCGGATGCTCAACATTCCCGATCTGCTCAATTATTTTTTGACCGGGAAAATGTGTAATGAGTATACCATTCTTTCGACCGGGGCGTTGCTCGACGCCAAGAAGCGTGACTACGCGTGGAGCGTGACCGATCGTCTGAACCTGCCGCGCAGGTTGTTCGGCAACATCGTTCAACCTGGGACAGATCTCGGAGAGTTGCTTCCGCAGGTGCAGGAGGAGACGGGGAAAACCAACCTTCGCGTGATGACCGTTGCGTCGCATGACACAGCAAGCGCGGTGATCGCCGTTCCCAGCCGGGAGGAGGACTTCATCTACATTAGCAGCGGCACATGGTCGCTCATGGGGACCGAGCTTCCCGACCCACTGATCAACGACGTGAGCCGCAAGCTTAATTTTACCAATGAGGGCGGTGCGCTTGGCACCATTCGGTTCCTGAAAAACATCATGGGGCTTTGGATCATTCAGGAGTCCCGCCGGCAATGGAAGCGGGAAGGAAACGATTATTCCTTCGCGCAGCTCGAAGCGTGGGCGCGGGAATGCGAACCGTTGCGCTGTTTCGTGGACGTGGACGACGAATCGTTCGCCGCGCCGGGCAATATGCCGGAGCGGATCCGCGATTACTGCCGCAAAACGGGGCAGTACGTGCCGCAGACCGTAGGTGAGGTTGTTCGGTGCATTTATGAGAGCCTCGCGCTGAAATATCGCGCGGTGGTTGAGAAAATTCAGACGCTCAAAGGAAAGCCGGCAAAGGTGATTCATGTGGTCGGCGGGGGAACCAAGGACCGTTTCCTCTCCGCCATGACAGCGGATGCCTGCGGAATTCCTGTTGCGGCGGGTCCAGAAGAGGCAACCGCCATCGGAAACCTGATGATGCAGGCAATCGCGTCCGGCGAGGTGGCAGACCTCGGTCAGGCAAGAGAAATTATTTCGGCATCCTTTGAGCTGAAGCATTACGAGCCGTCCCCGGATCGGAATTTGTGGGATGACGCGTACGGCAGATTCTGCGGTTTATAATTCGCTTTTGCGTGTTATAGAAATCCGACGAAAACAAACCCGTCGGAACCGCGCGGAAAGCCGTTGCGGTCATGGGGCGCCCATGTGGCACATAACAAAATTCCGGAGGTACTTATGAAGGACAATCGTTGCGGAGAACTCAGTGTGATCGGCATGAAGGGATGTGAACAATTCGCAAGCCAGGTGGATTACTATCTCAGAGATTGGCGTCGCCACGGAGGGGATGACACATTTCTGATTGAGGCAAACTGCCCGAGATTCGGTTCGGGCGAGGCGAAGGGAATGATCAGCGAATCCATGCGCGGAAAGGATGTTTTCATCATCTGCGACACCTTTAACTACGGTGTGACCTACAAGATGTACGGGCAGATGGTTCCCATGAGCCCTGATGATCACTACGCGGATCTCAAACGTATCATTGCAGCCATCGGCGGAAAGGCGCGGCGCATCACCGTTATCATGCCCATGCTTTATGAGGGCAGACAGCACCGCAGAGCGCACAGAGAGTCTCTCGACTGCGCCCTGATGCTCCAGGAATTGGTTTCTATGGGCGTTTCCAACATTCTGACTTTCGACGCGCATGATCCCCGCATCTGCAACGCGATCCCGCTTTCCGGCTTTGATAACGTTCAGCCGACCTATCAGATGATCAAGTCGCTTGTCCGTGCGGTCCCGGATGTTGTGATCGACAAGGATCACGCCGCCATCATTTCCCCGGACGAGGGAGCGATGCACCGTTGTATGTATTATAGCTCGGTGTTGGGTCTTGACATCGGAATGTTCTACAAACGCCGCAACTATTCGATCGTTGTCAACGGCAGAAACCCCATTGAGGCGCATGAATACCTCGGGCAGGATCTTCACGGCAAGGACGCCATCGTTGTGGATGACATGATTTCTTCGGGCGATTCGATGATTGACGTTTGCAAACAGCTCAAGGAGAAGGGCGCGGCACGCGTGTTCTGCTTTGCAACGTTCGGGCTGTTTACAGAAGGTTGCGATAAATTCGATCAGGCGTTTAAGGACGGCGTGATCGACCGGGTACTCACAACCAATTTGGTTTACCGTCGTCCCGAGTTGGCGGAAAAACCTTGGTATGTGGAGGTCAATATGTGCAAGTATGTGGCATATCTGATTGACACACTCAACAACGATGAAAGTATCAGTGCGCTTCTTAACCCCGTCAAGCGCATTCAGACCCTGATGGACAAGCACCGCAGTGCGCTGGCTTCGCAAATGCAGATGTCCTTCGACAAGTAATCAGGGAATCCAAAAAGGCAGACCGCGCGGTAAAGCGCGGTCTGTCTTTTTGGTTGCCAGAGTTCAGTGCTTTTCGGAAACCTCTCGGCGATATTGCGTCGGGGTCATTCCGTAGTAACGCTTGAACAACTCGCGAAAATAGATGGCGGAAGAATAGCCGGTTGCGGATAAAAGCGTTTCCATAGAAACATCGCCGCGGCGAAGGAGCTTTGTGGCGAGATCCAGGCGGATCTCGTTGCGGTAGTCGGTGGGAGAGATGTTCCATTCGCGCTTAAAAACATGGTGCAGATGGGACTCACTGACATGACAGGCGGCGGCAAGGTCGGCAACCGTATAGTTTTGCGCAAAGTTGGCGCGGATATAGCTTACGGCGGCAGTGAGGATCGCGGATCCAGTGGGGTCGGTTTCCGGCGTCAGATACGGGAGTGCATCTGAAAGGAGCGCAAACAGTTCCGATAGCGCACGCAACTGTTTCGTCTTCGTCCCCTCCATCATGTTCTCAATGGCGCGAATGCGGTCGCCCGTTTTGGTAACGGAGAGAAAAGGAATGTGGGCGGGGTGGAAACGAAGGGGGGAATCTCCGCTTTCGGTCAGGTGGATCATGCAATATTCGATCTCTGGAGTACCTGTCCAGCGGGAGCGGTAGCGCGTTCCGGCGGGTAGAAAAAAGAAACTGCCGGTGGGAAGATTCAAAATTTCGTGTCCTGTCTCCAGATGTGTTTCACCCTGTAGAATATAGCCGAAGCTGGTGTGAATTTTACCGGCGCTTCCGTCGCAAAAATGGGCGGTTGCATAGCGCATATGCCGAACGGAAATATCTTCAAAATGAATATCGGCAATTCGTTTGATCTCCATTGGCAATTCTCCCCAAAAAGCAGATTTGTTTTTTTAATTATACACGCTTAAACAAACAATGTCAAGCACTATTTATCAAAATACCAGTCTTCACTTTCTGTGCGATCTTTCTATTGACAAAAACGGGCGGTTATGATATAATTATAGAATATAGTAGAATAACGGTTTACAAATAGGAAAGAGCTTTTGGGATGTGAGAGGAGAGCGAAATGAAAATTCTCATTGCAGGTGACGGCAAACTCGGAGAAACACTTTCGAGACAACTCTCCGCGGAGGGGCACGAAATCACCTTGGTGGATTCGAACCCCGCTGTTTTGGAGTCGAGTGTCAATCGCTATGACGTGATTGCGGTGCAAGGGAACTGTGCCGCGATGGATGTTCTTCGAGATGCAGGCGTTGAGAGCGCGGATCTATTGATCGCGGTCACCGGGACAGATGAGGTTAACCTTCTTTGCTGCAGCACGGCGCACTGGATCAATCCCAACCTGCATACCATCGCACGCATCCGAAATCCCGAGTATTCCGAGCAGGCGTATGCCATGAAGGACGCGTTTGCCATCTCCATGACGGTCAATCCCGACCAGCAAGCGGCAATCGAGATCGAGCGATTACTCAAATACCCCGGCTTTCTCAAGCGTGACAGCTTTGCAAAGGGACGGATGGAGATCGTGGAGCTTCGGCTGGAGGAAGGCAGCAAACTCTGCAACGTGATGTTAAGCTCGCTCAACAGCATTGTCAAATGTAAGGTGTTGGTTTGTGCGGTCGTTCGGAACGGCACCGCAGTTACGCCGGACGGTAATTTCGTCCTGATGGAAGGGGATCGGCTGTTTGTAACCGCCCCGACCGACACGCTCTCGGTACTCCTGAAAAATCTCGGCATCATCACCCATCGTGTTCAGCGGGTCATGATCGTCGGTGGCGGTAAGGTGAGCTACTATCTTGCCGATGCCCTTCAAAAAAGCCATATCGACGTGCAACTAATCGAGCGTAGCGAGGAACGTTGCCTTGCGCTCGCCGATCAACTGCCGAACATCAACGTTATCCGCGGCGACGCGAGCGACCAATCGGTGCTGGAGAGCGAAGGGCTTGCTTCCAGTTCGGCTTTGGTTGCGCTGACGGGACTGGACGAACTGAATATGGTCGTCGCACTGTACGGCAAGCGCAATAACGTTCCGCAGATTATCACCAAAATGAGCCGCATTGAGGATACTTCGGTCATCGACAGCCTCTCGTTGGGGAGCGTCATCAGCCCGCGCAATCTTTGTTGCAATACCATTGTGCGGTATGTCCGTGCCATGCAGAATCAGGTTGGCGCGGCAATCACTGTGCATTCCATCGCGGACGGCAAGGCGGAGGCAACCGAATTCTTGATTGATGATGAAACGCCGCATTGTGGAGAGCCTCTCAAAACGTTGAAGTTGCGCGAGAATGTGCTGGTGGTTGGAATCAATCGGGGCAACACCACCGAGATTCCGAACGGTGATTCCACCTTTCATGCCGGAGATTCGGTTGTGATCGTTTCCACCGGGACTGGCGTGATCGGTCATTTCGGCGATATTTTCGCGTAAAACGGGGAGATCGCTTATGAATTACCGTATGATTGGAAGGATCAACGCTTTCATTTTGCTCATCGAAGGCGTATTTATGATTCCGGCGTTGATTTTTGCGTTAGCGGATCGAGATTTCACGGTTGCGAGATCGTTTGTGATCACCATCGGCGCCATCGTGGTTTTTTCCGGTCTCCTGCTTTTGATTTGCCGGCGGGCAAAGCGCGGGTTTTACGCGCGGGAAGGATTTGTGTGCGTTGGGATTGGTTGGATTTTGATCAGTTTGTTCGGGTCGGTTCCATATTGGCTTTCGGGGCAGATTCCGAATGTGATCAACGCAATTTTTGAGACCGTTTCCGGCTTGACCACAACCGGGGCTTCCGTAGTTCCGGCGGTGGAGGATCTCGCGCGTGCGATCAACTATTGGAGATGCTTTACCCACTGGCTCGGTGGTATGGGCGTGCTGGTTTTCCTGTTGGCGGTTGCGCCTATCGGCGAACAGAGCGAGGGCTTTACCATGCACCTTTTGCGTGCGGAAAGCCCGGGGCCGAGCGTTGGCAAGCTCGTTCCGAGAATGCGGCGGACGGCAGGGATCCTGTATATTATCTACATTTTATTGACCTTTACCGCTTTTTTGTTTCTGCTTTGCGGCGGAATGCCGGCGTTCGATTCGCTTTGCACTGCGTTTGCAACGGCGGGGACGGGCGGATTCGGCGTGAAGAATGACAGCATCGCAAGCTACAGTCCGTATATTCAGAATGTTTGCACGGTGTTCATGCTCCTGTTCGGAGTCAATTTCAGTTGCTATTATCTGATTTTGCTCCGTCAGGTCAGGAGCGTGCTCAAGGATGAAGAGTTCCGCCTCTATTGGGGAATCGTGATCGGCGCAACGCTTCTGATCGCATGGAATCTGACGCGGGTTGCCATGTACGCAACCTTCGGAGAAACCTTGCGTCATTCGGCGTTTCAGGTTGCTTCCGTCCTTACAACCACAGGTTTCGCGACGACCGATTTTGACCTTTGGCCGACCTTTTCAAAAGCAATTTTGCTTTGCCTGATGGCACTTGGCGCATGCGCGGGCAGTACCGGCGGCGGTCTCAAATGTGCGCGGTTACTTCTGCTTCTCAAAGCCTTGCGCCGCAACATCGGGCAACTCCTGCACCCAAACAGCGTTAAGGTTATTCACGTCAACGGCAGACAGGTTGACGAGCGAACCATTGCAAACACCAACGCCTATCTTGCCGCGTATGTTGCCATCTTGCTGGCAAGCTTTTTTCTGGTTTCCATCGACAATGTTTCGGTTTTAACAAGTTTTACGGCGGTTCTTTCCTGTATGAACAATATCGGACCGGGCTTGGACGCGGTCGGCCCCAGCTGCAACTATGCGGGATTAGGAGCTCTTTCCAAGATCGTTCTGATCATTGATATGCTTGCCGGGCGACTGGAGATTTTTCCGATTCTCGTGCTGTTCAGCAGAAGGACATGGAAGCGCTATTGAGCGGATAAAAGATTATGAAACGGTATACCGCCGACCAGGGGTATACCGTTTCATAATTTTTCAAGCTGTGCAGATTCGGATGCGATCATGTAGCGCGTTTCCAGGCGGTCGCGGTGACGCCTGACAAAGCGGGCGGTCTTTTGCGTTGTCGGAATCAGGTAGAGAACGGTTTCGGTGTTTCGGACGCTGTCCGCGAAGTCCTCGAGCGCGATCAACAACAGCTCGTCGCGGGAAAAACCATGAATGGTGTGAAATTTCATGATCAGAGAAAACCGATGCAAAAGAGGGATTCGCTCACAGAAAACATGGGAGATGACGCGGTTGCTGCCAAAGAACCGCTTTGCGATCTCTCGTGTTCGCTGTGAATAGCCAAGCAAAATCGGCGCCGCTTCTTTCCAAAACAGATTGCCTTCGTTCGCGTCCATTCAGCCATCCCTCCTGTCTGCCTCTTTCATTTTATCATATTTGGGTCTGTAAAGAAAGCCCAAAACGGAAATTTTTCCAAAAAAAATTTTCCAAAAGCTTGCAATTGTCCGTTCTTTTCATTATAATGATAAATGAAACGGCTTACATAAAGGATGGAACCCATGAAGAAGGAATTGATTTATCGAACGTTCTCGCACCTGCCGGAGCTACACACCGATCGGCTGATCCTGCGGAAGATGCTGGTCAGTGACGCCGCGGATATGTTCGAATACGCACGCCGTGAGGATGTGACGCGGTATCTGACGTGGAATCCGCACCCGGATCGGTTGTATACCCGTGAATATTTAGAGTACATCGGCGGGCGCTATTCCGCGGGGATGTTTTATGACTGGGCAATCGAATATGAACCGGATCGGAAGATGATCGGTACCTGTGGTTTTACCGCCTTCAATTGTACCCATGACAGCGCCGAGGTCGGCTATGTTCTCAACCCTGCCTACTGGGGAAAGGGCATTGCCTCGGAGGCGCTGGCTCGCGTCCTGCGCTTCGGCTTCGAGAAATTGCACCTGCACCGCATTGAAGCCAAATTCATGAACGGAAATGAGCGTTCGCGTAGGGTGATGGAGAAGGCGGGAATGACCTTTGAGGGCTATCAGCGCGATGCGATGAGGGTCAAGGGACTATATGTCACGGTCGGCGTCTGCTCGATCCTTGCCGCCGAATGGCGCATGGCGAATCCGCCGATCTGAACAAAAAAATGCCTGCGGGGCAATTGCCCCGCAGGCATTTTTTTCGGAAACGGGAGAATTACTCCGCGTCGTCCGTCTTGCTTACCGTTGCAAGTTCCGCTTCTGTGGGTGCTTCAACAGTCTCCTGCTTTTCATCGCCTTTTTTGCGAATGTTGAGAAGCAGGTTGGTCAGAATACCGAGGATCAAAGCCGCGGCAACTTCGGTGATGGTCACTTTCCAGAACTTGAGTGCCATGCCGCCGATACCTGTAATGAGAATCACAGAGACAGTGAAGAGATTGCGGTTGTCGCCGAGGTCAACATTCTGGATCATCTTCAAACCGGAAACGGCAATGAAGCCGTAGAGCGCGATGCACACACCACCCATTACGCAGGCGGGAATGGTGGCGAGGAAGGTGACGAAGGGAGCGATAAACGCCATCACAATCGCCATGCAGGCGGTTACAAAGATGGTCACAACCGAAGCATTGCCGGAGATTGCTACGCAACCAATAGATTCACCATAGGTGGTGTTGGGGCAGCCGCCGAAGAACGCGCCCGCCATAGAGCCAACGCCGTCGCCGAGCAGGGTGTTGGAGAGACCGGGATCTTCCAGCAGATCCTTCTCGATGATCGAGGAGATGTTCTTATGGTCGGCGAGGTGCTCAGCAAAGACCACAAACGCAACCGGAATGTAAGCAACCGCAACCGTTCCGAGGTAGCCGGGGGTGAGATCTTTGAAGCCCTTGAACGCCCTGATAAAGGAGAAATCGGGAACCCATTTCATATTATTAAAGATCGAGAAATCAATGATAATGAATTGCTCAATGCCGGAAATGTGACCGATTACGGTGAAGATTGTTGCAACGATGTAACCCGCCAGAATTCCCAAAACGAAGGGGATCATTTTCATCATCTTCTTGCCAAACACCGAGCAAACCATCACGGTGCCGAGGGTGACCAGTGCGCAGAACAAGCAGAAGACGCCATGTTTGTTCATCACATATGCACCGTTCGCCGAGCTGTAGGCAACGCTCACAGCGTCACCAACCGCATTACCGGCAAGCGAAAGACCGATGATTGCAACCGTGGGGCCAACCACAACCGCGGGCATCAGCTTGGAGATCCACTTGACGCCGACTTTCTTGGTGATCAGCGCGATGACCACGTAGACCAGTCCTGCGAAGATCGCACCGAAGAGCAGACCGAGATAGCCAACCTTCATCGAAGCCGCACCGGCAAATGCAGCGAACATCGGACCGATGAATGCAAAGGAAGAACCGAGGAACACGGGGCTTTTGAACTTGGTGAAGCAGAGGTACACCAAAGTACCGACGCCAGCGCCGAACAGGGCGGCGGACTGGGACATCTCGACCCTTCCCCCCAACATGTTGTTGATGATCGCGGGAACGGCGATGGTTGCGGCAAGGATTGCGAGCAACTGTTGCAGAGCGAACAAAGCAACCTTGCCGTAACCAATGTCGCGCGGTTTCGCGTCTACATTGTAAACGAGTTTCATTTCTTTTCCTCCAAGAAATTTTAATTTATCAAAACGGCTCGTTTGTAACCGTTGTGACCCGTGTTGCGCTCCGGCGGCAAGGCAAAGAGAAAACACCGCCGATGAAATGATCTGTTGTAGGAAAAAACAGGATTTCGGCAGTGCTAGCGCCATGGAACTATTAAATTCTCGCCACCAACGCATCCGCCGTTTGTGATCTTGACTATATTTAAGTATACCATACATTTTGGAAATGTCAACCCCTTTTTCAACTTTTTTTAGTATTTTCGTAAATCTTGTCGAAATGGAGAAGATTTGTCTTTTTCGGTTTGATTTTTTCGGCAAATTGTTCTAAATAGCCGAAGCCGTCCGTATACTGTACCAAACTTTGACCGAGGGAAAACAGGGGAGGTATTGAAATGCCTGATTTTGCGATCTATCAAGACATTGCCGAGCGCACGGGCGGCGATATTTACGTCGGTGTTGTGGGACCGGTGCGCAGCGGAAAATCCACATTCATCAAACGGTTCATGGAGTCGGTCGTTTTGCCGAACATCGGGGAAGGCTATTCCCGCGACCGCGCCCGCGACGAACTGCCGCAATCCGCCGGCGGAAAAACGGTGATGACAACCGAGCCGAAATTCATTCCCGAGGAAGCGGTTCCGATCGTGATCGGTGAGAACGCGCGGATGCGCGTTCGCATGATTGATTGCGTCGGCTACATTGTCCCCGACGCGATGGGAACGGTTGAGGACGGAGCGCCCCGTATGGTGCGAACCCCTTGGCAGGAAGAGCCGATGCCATTTGCGGAAGCAGCGGAAACAGGAACGAGAAAGGTCATCACCGACCATTCCACCATCGGTATGCTTGTCACCACAGACGGAACCATCGGTGAAATTCCGCGCGAATCCTATGTGGAAGCCGAGGAACGCATCGTTGACGAATTAAAGGCGCTGAAGAAGCCTTTTGCTATCATTCTCAATTCCAAATCCCCGTCCTCCGAGGCGGCAACCGCGCTTGCTTATGAATTGGAGGGAAAGTACGGCGTTCCCGTGGCGCTGGTCAACTGCCTTGAGCTTGACGCAGATGACATCCGTGAAATCTTGGGGCTTGTACTTGAGGAATTTCCCGTTTCGGAAGTGTCGGTTTCGCTCCCGGAGTGGACGACTGCTCTTGAGGAAACGCATCCCATCCGTGCCTCTGTTCTTGCCTCGATCCGCAAATGCGCCGAAAAGGTGGCGAAGATGGGCGACGTTAAAGAAGCGTTCTCGGGCATGAACGAGAATGAATATATCGAGCGTGCGGAAGTGGAGGACATCGACCTTGGGACCGGAAAAGCAAACATCCGGCTGGAGACCGCTCCGGCGCTTTACTATCAAGTGATCAGCGAGTTGACGGGTCTTTCCATCAGCGATGAAAAGGGCTTGATGGAGACTCTGCGTGATCTTGCCGATGTAAAAACAAAATATGACAAGGTTGCCGAGGCGCTCCGCGAGGTCAACGAAACCGGCTATGGAATCGTGATGCCCGATGTGGAGGAATTGCGCCTCGATGAGCCGCAAATCGCCAAACAGTCGGGCGGCTACGGCGTCAAGCTCCGCGCGGCGGCGCAGTCGATCCATATGATCCGCGCGAACATTGAGACTGAAATCAACCCCGTAGTCGGAACCGAGCAGCAGTCCGAGGATCTTGTCAAATATCTGCTTCGCGAGTTTGAAACTGATCCCCGCAGCATTTGGGAGTCCAATCTCTTCGGCAGATCGCTCTACGAGATTGTCAACGAGGGGCTGCACGCCAAACTCGACCACATTCCGGAGTCCTCCCGTAAGAAGCTCTCCGAAACGCTGGAGCGAATCGTCAACGAGGGAAGCAACGGTCTGATCTGCATTCTGCTGTAAAAAAACCGGGAGGGGGAAACTTGTTTCCCCCTCCCGAAATAACGCAAAAACGAAATTGCCTCTTGACGGAGGCGATTTTTTCATATATAATAAATGGGAACTCATTGAACAAAAGGAGTGCTGAATGATCCATCCCATCAAACATTTTCAAACCATCACCAAACATCGCCACCGCGTGATCGAGCATTGCTTTCGCGCGGGAATCGGCTTGCAAGGGCTTCTTCATGATCTCTCCAAATATGAACCGGCCGAATGGATTCCAGGCGTACGGTACTATCAGGGAACGAGAAGCCCCAACGAGCAGGAGCGGGAACTTTTCGGCTATTCGGTTGCATGGATGCACCATAAGGGCAGAAATCGACACCATTTTGAATATTGGAGCGATCTGAACCCGAAAACCAAGCAATACGAATCGGTTCGGATGCCGATCCGCTATGTCAAGGAGATGTTCTGCGACCGCGTTGCCGCGAGCAAGATCTACCAAGGGGAGCGTTACACCAACCGCCACCCGCTGGAGTATTATCTGCGCGGAAACGCCCGCTCCAGGATGCACCCGGATACCGCTGATCTGCTGGAGAGTTGGCTGACGATGCTTGCCGAGAAGGGCGAGGACATTACTTTTGCCTATCTTCGATCCATCCCCAATAACAGCACCTACGGTCATCGTCCCGTTCTGATGAAGCCCGAAAATCCATTGAAAAACCAGTAAAAACCGCCGAAAATACCGTAAAAAGTCGGAAACGCAACCATCGGTTGACAAATTTCAAAGCCGAATCGGTGGACTTTTTATACTCGGTGGTGTATCATTAAGCTGTCAGAAGGATGAAAGACGGAAAGAGAGGATAAATCTATATGACACTTTCGGAAAAGATCATGACCCTTCGTCGGCGGAACGGATGGTCGCAGGAGGAATTGGCGGAGCGGCTGGATGTTTCGCGGCAGTCGGTCTCTAAATGGGAAATGGGGCAAAGTGTGCCCGAACTGGATAAGATTGTTCAGATGAGCAATCTGTTCGGCGTTAACGCCGATACCTTGATTCGCGATGAAATCGGTCTTGGGGAACCTGCCTTCTCGGAAGGAGAACCGCAACCCGCCCCGCTCAATGAGGAGACAACCGACGCGCAAATGGGAAATCTGCTTTCCGAATCCGACGCGAGAACCTTGATTGCCCGTGCGAAATGCAAAAACCGTTTCACCGCTGTCGGCGTAGCGCTTTGCGTGGTTGCCCCGATTCCGCTGATTCTCCAGCAGATTGCCGCCGGAATTGCGATTCTGCTGGTTTTGGTTGCGGCGGCGGTCGCCTGCTTTATCACCGCGGATCATCTTTGGAAGGCAACGCCCTATTCGGTTTACACCAAGGGAGACCGTCTTTCCGCCGATGCCGCTGTGTTTGTGCGGGAGAATGTATCCGCCGCTGACCGTCGCTTTTTGATCTTTAATCTGATCGGCGTCATCCTGTTCATCCTGTCGCCCATCCCGCTGGTGACGGTGGCACTCGTAAATTCGGATAGTCTGACTGACCTGCAAGCGGAAACCTGCGTTGCGATCCTGCTCGGTATGGTTGCCGTCGGGGTGTTTTTCGTACTTCTACGGGGAACCGAGATGGCAGTTTGGAAGCGTTTTCAGGCGATTTTGGAAAACCGGATTCCGAATGAAATCCGCGAGGGCGAAGAGCCGCAGGAGGCAGCCGCGCGACTGGAAGAAGAGAAGCGCGACCCGATCGGAAAAATCTATTGGTCGGTTGTAACATCAGGGTACTTGTTGGTGTCCTTTTTGACCCATCGTTGGGATATGACATGGATCGTTTGGCCGGTTGCGGGCGTTCTTTTCGGTGCGATCGAAGCAATTCTGTGCCTGACCCGCCGCAAATAATCGGGCGGCGTTCCATAAAAAAACCTGTATCGCAAAGCGATACAGGTTTTTTTATGGAAACATCACGCACGCAGGGTCAATCCCATCTTGAATTTGAGATCATTCAGGATCTTCTTGCTCACCTTGTCCGCTTCTTCCACCGTCAGCGTGCGGTCGGGCGCACGGAGCGTGACGCGGATGGAGACCGACTTTTTACCCTCGCCGAGTTGTTCACCGCGATAAATGTCGAAGAGCGAGACGGTTTCCACAAGCTTGCCGCCCGCCTTTTTCATAACGCCTTCAATCGCGCCGACCTCAATGTCCTCGTCGCAGACAAAGGAGAAATCACGGGTTGTCGCGGGATATTTCGGCAGAGGACGATAGGTCTTTTGCAGTTTAACATGGGCAAAGATCTCATCGAAAGCCAATTCGGCAATCAGAACGGGCTGGCTGAACCCGTAATTGGAAGCCATACGCGGATCCGCCTGACCGAGAACGCCGAGATAGGTTCCATCCTCGGCGGTTATGGTTGCGCAACGCCCGGGATGGTAGGAGGGGTTTTCGGTCTCCGCCGTAAATTCCGCCGCGATTCCGCCGCGATTGAGGATGGCTTCGCAAACGCCCTTAACCGTGTAGAAATCGGCATTTCCGTACATACCGATGGTCAGAACGCGTTTCTCATCCGGCAGTTCGTTCGGGTTTTCATGCGGCAGATAGACGGTTGCAAGCTCAAAGAGCCGCACATTTTCGTTGTTGAAGTTGTTGTTACGCGCCAGTACCTCCATCATCGAGGGAAGCGCCGTTGTGCGCATCACGCTGGTGTCCTCGCCCAACGGGTTGGAGATGACGACAGAGCTGCGAAGCGGGCTGTTCGCGGGCATACGGATCTTGTCATAGGATTTCGGACTGATGAAGGAGAAGGTATGAATTTGCGAGAGATCCAATCCGGTCAACTGCTGCTCGGTTTCCAATTCGTAATCCATTTTTGCCGAGCGCCCGCCGAGCGTTGTTTCGGCATTCATGCGGGAGGATTCAATCTTGTCATAGCCCCAAACGCGGACCACTTCTTCGGCAATGTCATTCATGCAGGCGAGGTCGGCGCGATAGGACGGGACTGTAATGTTGCCGTCCTTGACCGTGCAGCCGAGGCTTTGGAGCGTCTTGACCATATGTTCCTCTGGAATTTTGGTTCCGAGAAACGCGTTGTAGCGAGCGGGGGTAAAGGGAAGCACGGTCAATGGCTTGACAGAGGGATAGACGTCGATAACGCCGTCCACAACGTCTCCGGCGCCAAGCAATTCCACCAGCTCACAGGCACGCTCCAACCCAGCCATACAGTTTTCGGGATCCAATCCCTTTTCATAGCGCGAGGAGGACTCGGTGCGCATTCCGTTTTTCTTGGCGGTGACGCGAACCGACGCGCCGTTGAAGCACGCAGATTCGAACACCACCGTTGCGGTTCCGTCCACAATTTCGGAGTTTGCTCCACCCATCACACCCGCGAGAGCACAAGCCTTTTTGCCGTCGGCAATCACAAGCATAGAACTGTCAAGCGTATGGTCGATGTTGTCCAGCGAACGGAAGGTTTCGCCGTCGGTCGCGCGCCTGACGTTGATTGCCGAACCTTCCAGACATTGATAGTCGAAGGCGTGCATCGGTTGACCGTATTCGAGCATGACATAGTTTGTGATGTCAACAATGTTGTTGATCGGGCGAACTCCGGCGGCACGCAAACGCATCCGCATCCAAAGCGGGGAGGGCGCGATGCGGACATTCTTGACCACGCGGGCGCAGTAGCGATAGCAGAGATCGGGATCGCTGATGGTCACGTTCAGATAGTTTCCGATCTTGTCGCCGTCGTTCGCACCGTTCACCTTGGGGGTCGGAACCGAGAACGGACGGTCAAACGAAACCGCGGTCTCGCGTGCCAAACCGATGACGGAAAGGCAGTCCGGGCGATTGGAGGTAATTTCGAATTCCACAACCGTATCGCGCAGGAGAAGCGCGTCTCGGATATCGGTTCCGAGCTTGTCGGCGAGATCGTCGTCAAGAATCAGAATTCCGTTTTCCTCTTTGCCGGGCATATCATGCGCGGTCAGATTCAGTTCACCGAAGGAGCAGAGCATCCCGTCCGATTCCACACCGCGGAGCTTGCCCGCTTTGATGACAACGTCTCCCGGCAGCTTCGCCACGGGAAGTGCCGCAGGAACCAGCGCACCGACGAACACGTTTTGCGCACCGGTCACGATCTGAATGTCATGCCCGCGATCGCCCGCGTCAAGCCTGCAAATCCAAAGATGATCCGAGTCGGGATGGCGCTCTATGGCGGTCACTTTCGCAACCACCACATTTTCAATATCCTCCGCAAGCGTTTCGTAGCCTTCCACCTTGGAACCTGTTGCAGTCAGACGGTCGCAGTAAGCATGGTCGCTGACGTCACGAACATCCACAAAATCAGAAAGCCAATTTCTGGAAAGATTCATGTTTCGGGTTCTCCTTTCTTAAAATTGGTTCAGAAAACGTTGATCGTTTTCATAGAAGAGGCGAATGTCATCAATGCCGCGAGAGATCATGGTGATACGCTCGATGCCGAGACCAAACGCGAATCCAGAATATTCTTCGGGATCAATCCCGCAGTTGGAGAGTACAAACGGATGCACCATGCCCGCGCCGAGAATCTCAATCCATCCTTCGCCCTTGCAGAGGCGGCAACCCTTGCCGCCGCAAACGAAGCAGGAAGCGTCCACCTCGGCGGACGGCTCGGTAAACGGGAAGTGATGCGGGCGGAAGCGAATGCGGGTGTCCTCGCCGAACATCTTTTTCGCAAACGTTTCCAGTGTCCCTTTGAGATCGCCCATGGTAATCCCCTTGTCCACAACCAGCCCCTCCAACTGATGGAAGAGCGGAGAATGGGTGGAGTCCAATGCGTCCGAGCGGTAAACACGCCCGGGAGATATGATGCGGATCGGTGGCTTCATATGTTCCATTGTTCGCACCTGAACCGGGGATGTTTGCGAGCGAAGCAGGATTTTATCGGTGATATAGAAGGTATCCTGCGTGTCGCGCGCCGGGTGGTTTTCGGGGATATTGAGCGCTTGGAAGTTGTAGTAATCCAGCTCCACTTCGGGACCCTCCACAACCTGGAATCCCATGCCGATGAAGATGTTTTCCAAATCGCGCTGAACCTTTGTCAGCGGGTGGATATGTCCGGCGGGAAGCGCCGTGCCAGGAATGGTGACGTCCAGCTTTTCGGCTTTCAACTTGCGCTCGAGCGCCTTTGTTTGCACATCGCGGATCTTCTTGGAGATGGCATTTTCAATGCTCTCGCGAATTTCGTTGGCGAGCTGTCCGATTTTCGGGCGCTCTTCCGGCGTCAGCGATCCCATCCCACGCAGAACCGCGGTCAGCTCGCCTTTTTTTCCGAGATAGCGAACCTTGACCTGCTCAAGCGTTGCTTCGGTCGCTGTATCAATGGCTTTGAGCGCCGATTCTCTGATTTCTGTGAGTTTTTCCTTCATAATTGAATCCTTTCTTTGAAAGATTGTTTGTCTGTCCAACGTCCAAAAAGAAAAATCCCGCCCCACGCAATTGGGACGAGACGCAAAGCACCCCGCGGTACCACCCGATTTTCGGCACAAAGCCAACACTTTGACGGCGAATAACGGCGCCTGCCGGATCGGGCTACCGAAACTTTCACCCGACCTGCTCCGAAGGGAAATGCGCGTCGCTTGGGTTTGCCGTGCTTCCAGCCGGGACACCGCTCTCTGAAAAACCGCTGTTGCGACTTGCTGACTTCATCCTCGCATTTATATTTACAAAGGATAGTATAGCACCTTTTTCTATCTTTTTCAAGAGTTTTTATGAAATTTTTTACAAAAAACAGAAAAAAGCACGGCGAGATCCCTTGCGGGAATCGCCGTGCCTGAATGGGGTTCATTTTGCCTCGGTTGTTTCTTCGGTTGTTTCCTCCGGTACTTCAGACAAGCCGAAGTAATCCCAGTTGATGGAGTTGGGGAACTGGTTGAACACGAGAATATAGTCCTCGTAGTTTCGGAGCTTGGTCTTTGCAAATGAGGCGGGGATATAGTAATTACTCTTAACACCTGAAATTTCACTGTTGATCATCACTGCGTTCTGATTGAAGACCACAGGGATCACGGGAAGCTCATCCATCAGAAGTTTTTCTGCCTCATGGAGGAGAATCGCCTTCTGATCCGCCCATTTTGCGGATTTGTCGGTCGGCGTAATGTTAAACTCGCGGTAGATGTTTCCGACCGTCTGATAAACGGTCTCATAAAGCTCGAGCGTTTCCAACCCGAATCCCATATAAGGATTGGTTTCGGGATCGCTAAAGATCTCCTCATCAGGATCCGATTCCAGCTTGGAATAGTAGGGGATGAAATAAATCGCTTCCATCAAATCATTGTAAGCGGTGCTGTTATATCCGGTGATGTGCGTGTAGCGGACAGGCTCGCCGTTTTCATCGAGGGTGGATTTGCCGGAGAAGCGGAGCGCAAAGCTCGAAAGCATCGCATAGGCGGTCGGTGCGTAAGCGTTATCATCGAAAACGATCGCCTCAAATGTTCCGCGCTGCAGCGACTCTGTGAACAGATCGTCGCAAACCGTTTTATCCGGGTCGGAGGTGATGCCGGCTTGAATGCGCTGGTCATTGTTGACAATGGTCTGCACCTCTTCCACCGTGACGTCAAACCCAAGCTGACCCCAAGCCTGCGCCATCTGCTTTGCCATGGCGATGTGAACCTCGTCATAGCTTGCAACACGGAGAGTGAAGGGGAAGTTTGCCGGATCGAAGTCCGCAATGTCCACTTTTGCAAGTTCTTCTTGCGCGGCGGTCAGGTTTGCGGATGCGGCAAGCAGGTCTCCGCCCGTTTTGCGGAAGGAGCCTTTCAGCCCCGATTCAAAGATGCCGGGACCGATCAGCGCGGTTGCGGCTTTGGCATAAACGACCGAATCCGCAATGGCTTCACGATCCAAAGCAAGCGAGAGCGCCCGGCGAACATGGACGTCCGCAAAGATTTTCTCGCCGTTGATTTCAGCGTTTTCATTCAGATAGCAAACGAAGGTGGAAAGCGCGTCTGAAACTTTCGCGTTCTTGCTGACAAATTCGTTATTCCGCAGGGAAAGCGGGATCGAACCGATGTAGAAGAGCTGGTTGTTTTGATATGCTTCCAAAAGTTCTTCGTCGGTCATCGTGCAGTCAACCAAAATGCGGTAGGGCGTGACGTATTTGTCAAGTGCGTCGCGCTTCAGGTCGCGCATATAGTACTTGTTGCGTTCCAAAATAAAACTGGAAATCTTCTGAACGTCATAGGAGCGCATGGTCGGGTTGCCGTTGCGGTCGGTGTAGCGGTAGTTGCCTTTTCCGTCCAGCGCGTTGTCGTCGCGGGCAGTGACATTGACCGTTCTGCCCTTGTCATTTTCGGTTGTCTCCACGCTGTAGACGATCCGCTTGAGAGAGAATGGACCGTTGGTGACCAATGTAGATGCTTTTTTCGCCCAGTCGGGGTTGCCCTTGATGTTGGTGGAGAAGACTGGCGCTGTGGCGATATTGGTTAGGTTGATCAGAAACGCGTTGACGTCAACGGTGTCTTCAAAGGTGATTTTAACGATGGTGGTGGATTCGGCTTTGATCGAAGCAAGTTCGGAAACCAATCCCTCGTTGTAGGCGCGTGCGCCCTTGATGTCGTAAAGCAGAGACGCTGCGGCATACCCGTTTTCGGGAGCGAGCAGACGCGTCCACGCATAAACGCAATCCTGCGCGGTCAGAGAGAACCCGTTGCTCCATTTGGCGTTCCGAAGCGTGATCTCCATGTGATTGCCGTTGCCATCGGTAAAGGTGCGGTAGCTCTTGGCAAGTGCACATTGGATCTTGCCCGAAGAGGTGAGTGTAAAGAGCGGCTCAAAAAGCAGGCTGACCACATTGACAGCGTCGGTATTGTGGTATGCGTTTGCGGGATCAAAATCATAGATCTCATCGGTCAGAAACATGGTGATGTAGGCGCCGTCATCATCGGTGCGCGATTTGCACCCCGCGAGAACGCCGACCAACATGGTAAGACAGAGAACGAGAATCAAAATTCGCTTGATCATGGCAACAGAACAACCTCCTTGCTGTAAGGAAAACCGGAAAAATCCGTTTTGCAAAATCTATACACACCTATTCTATCATATTTCCCTTTGAATTTCAATAGATATCCGAAATTTTTCGTGTATATTTTGTGAATATTGTTGGGAAATTACCCGTGAAGCGCGATGGAAGGGGAGAAACAAATGGAAATCTATACGCATACCGATCTTGCAAGCGAAAGTGTTTCCGGGGAGGAATCGTCGCTTTCCGGCGTTTTGCAAAGCGAACGCGAGGTTGGCGGCTTCACTGTTCGGAGGATCCGCATTTGCAGCGAGGGAGCGGCGGAAAAGCTCGGGAAACCGATCGGGGACTATTTTACGCTGGATTGCGGACGCGCGGATCACATGGACGCCGACAGCCGCGAACGGCTGGCACACGTCCTTTCGGGGGAGTTGCGCGGACTTGCCGAACGATCCTGCGGAAAACCAGCAAACGCTTCACTCACCGTTTTGATCGTCGGACTCGGCAACATTGCGCTGACCGCCGACGCCATCGGACCTCTGACGATTCGCCGCCTTACGGCGACCGCGCATCTGAAAACGCTGGAGCCGGAGCTTTACCGCTCGCTCGGCTGTTCCGCCGTTTTCCTGCTCTCGCCCGGGGTTCTCGGGCAGAGCGGAATGGAAACGGGAGTGCTTGTCCGTGCAGTGGCGGATCGGGTCTTCCCGGATTTGATCGTTGCCGTTGACGCGCTTGCCGCGCGGGATCTGGAACGCCTCGCCGCAACGATTCAGCTTTCCGACGCGGGCATCGCGCCCGGATCCGGCGTCGGGAATCGCCGGTGGGCTTTGACAAGGGAGAGCATGGGCGTTCCCGTGCTGGCGCTCGGTGTGCCGACTGTGGTCGGGTCGTCTACGCTTGTTTATGATGCCTTGGCACGCGCGGGAATCACGGAGCCGTGCGAGGAGCTACAGGCGGTTTTGGAGAACGGACGTAATTTTTTTGTTTCGCTCAAAGAGAGCGACGAGGTGACCGAGCATGTCTGTTCCATCCTGTCGCGAGCTCTTTCTTTGGCGTTTTTGGGCGGAATGGAGCTATGACCGCATAAAACCCGTCCAGATCGCATAGATTGAAATAAAAACGGAGGATCAAATTCATGGAGAACGACCCAAACAGAGAGTTGCCGCCGCCCGCCGAGCAGGTACGCTTGGAAAAACCGGTCGGGAAGCCGGTTTTCCGAATGCTTGCGTTTATCGTTTGTTTGGCAGTGCTCGTTGCGGCGTTTGCGGTCAGCGGGTTGTGGTCAAGCCGGGGTGACATCACCGAAACGGCTTTGGGCGGGTTGTTCCACCGTCGCCGCGTTTCGGAAACGGAAAGCAATTCGACGGATGACCGTGAGCGATCCGACGAACCGACAACCACCGAAGCCTCTCCCCGCGAGGACTTGCAGCCGGACGCGCCCAAAACACGTCCAGACGGAGCGATTTCGGTTTTGGCGCAGACGATTCCCGAGGCGGATCACCCGGTTTTCGACGGAGAACCGTCGGAGTGGCGAACCGAGCTTGACGGGGAGGGTCCCGCTGTGTTGGTCATCGTCACCCGCCCGAGCGAGGCATATCTGCCTGAATCCGCGGAGTGGATTGAAGGGGATCCGGGCGATCTGATCTGGTCGGAAGATACGGATCACGGGGTATCGCGGGTTGGGGAAACGTTTTGCCGGGTGTTGAATGAAAACGGTATTTCTGCCTTCCTCTGCGCCGATGAAGAACCCTCGGAAAGCGTTTTGGGATCCGGCGCCCGCGCCGCGGAATTGATTGCGAAGATGCTGGAACTCTACCCCGGCGTCCGCTATGTTGTGGACATCGGTCGCGATGTTGTGACGGACGAGGCGGGGAACTATCTTCGGACTTTGACCGACGGGACAACGGACCCGACCGCACAGATCCTCGCCGTGGTGGGAAGCGACCAAAGCGGACTTCCTTGCCCGGCATGGCACGAGAATCTTGCCTTCGCGTGCGCATTCGGCGACCTGATGAACCACACGGTTCCAACGTCATTTCGAGGAATCGTACTGCGGGACACCCCTTGTAATCAGCAGATTGCACCGCGTTCACTTTCGCTGAAAGTCGGATCGGGAGCCAATACGGCGGAGGAAGCGGAAAGAGCCGCCGCACTTGCCGGAAGGGTTTTGGCGCAACTCTTGCTTACATCATAAAGAAAGCCCCGCCGCTGAAGAATCAGCTGCGGGGCTTTTCTGCAGCTGATTGATTTTACAATATCGTTTTTCCAAAAAAAGAATTTTTTTGGAAAAACCATTTACAAATCGGTTTTTTTGTGGTATAATGATACCGTAACCGGAAAACGGAGGCTTTTTATGGAAACCTACATCGACCGTATTAAAAAGATGAAAGCGGAGCGAAAGCTCACAAACGATCACCTATCCGAGCTTTCGGGAATCCCGCTCGGGACCTTGAGCAAGCTGATGGCAGGCATGAGCGAATCCCCCAAGCTCTCCAACATCGTTGCGATCTGCAACGCGCTGGATTGCTCGGTGGACTATATTGTTACGGGCAACCCGGAAAACACCAACAACTACACACTTTCCAAAGACGAGATCCGCATGATGGAACAATACCGCGAACTGGATCGCTGGGGGCGGGAGCTGACCGGCGAAGTCATCGCACGGGAAGCGGAGCGCATAGCGGCAACGAGGGTGGACGGCGACGAAAAGCCGACGGAAAAAATTGACGCGGGCACCGCACGGATTCTCAAGCCCATCAAAGCGGCGGGGCGGTTTGCCGGCGCCGAACCGCACACGGGGAAGCGCACCGTCATGCTCTATGAATTGCCGGTTTCCGCGGGTGTCGGTGTATATTTGGATGACAGCCGTGCGGAACGCGTCAGTATACCGAACAGCGAAAAAACCGCCGAGGCGGACTATGCCTTGCGCATCAGCGGCAACAGTATGGAGCCGAAGTATCACAACGGAGACGTACTGCTGGTGCAGAATGCAGAGTCGGTTGAAGTCGGCGAAGCGGGTATTTTTCTTCTGGACGGCAACGGATTCTTCAAGATCTACGGCGGCGACCGCCTGATCTCGCTCAACCCCGAGTACGGTCCCATTCTGCTCAAGGATTTTGACAATGTCCAGTGCCGGGGGCGCGTGATCGGCAGGTTACGCAGAAAATAAACAACAAAAAAGCGGGTGTTTCAAAAGTCGGCGACTTTTGAAACACCCGCTGGCATTTTTTCGGCGGCAAGGGAATGTCGCTGTTTTACCGCCATAAATGGATTCTTCTTTTATTTGCTTTTATCATAACGGATTCGGTTGGGAATTGCAAGTTCTTTTTGTGGTGAAATGTGGGTGGTGGTGTCAAAAAAAATCGGTTTGCATAGAATGATAGCGAGGAGATTCAACTCACTCGATAAATCATAAAAGGAGATTTACGGTTATGGCGGAAAACAGATTCCCGAATTTGCCGCGGGAAACGGTTTGCATCGAGACCAACCGCGTGTTGGACTCTTGCCGCGATCGGGACTGCTTTGAGAATGTTCGGGTCTATCTTTCCGATTACGGAAATGAAGTTCTCGACCGTGCAGGAGCGATCCGCGCCAAAAACGCGGAAATTCTTTGGACCAATATCAGCATTGATCCAATCGCGTTTAACCGCGGTTTTTACGCGGTGAATATCCGGTTCTATGTTCGCGTGGAATGCGAGGTTTGCGTCGGAAAGGGCGGCGGTCACGGAGGACATGGTCAGTCGCAGGAAATTGAGGGGTTGGCGGTGCTGGAAAAGCGCGTGATCCTCTATGGCGGAGAAAACGGAACCACCACCTTCCGCAGCAATCAGAGCGACAGCTTCTGCTCGTTTGGCAACGCGGGAGCGGGGAACCGCAACACGCCCACCGCTGTGGTGGAAGTTGTGGATCCTGTTTTGCTCGGCGCACGGATCATGGAGCGCCCGGAGCGTCCCTGCGGTTGTTGCTGCTGCCACAACGGAGAGATTCCCGATTCGCTTCTGGAAGGGCTTCAGGCGCCTGTTATCTTTGACGATGACGATGACCGCAACCGCTTCCTGACGGTTTCTTTGGGCATTTTCTCGGTGGTGCGCCTTGTTCGCCCGGCACAATATCTGATTCAGGCTGCCGAATACACGATTCCCGAAAAGGAATGCGTTGAGGCTTCGGAGGACGATCCCTGCCACATCTTCCGGAATATGCCGTTCCCGATGGGCGAATTTTCGACTCAAGGGTTTCAACCCGAACCCCCGCACCAGGATCGTCATTGCGGGTGCGGAAGCAATTAACAACCCGTACTGATCGCTGGTCCAAACGGCTGAAAAAAGAACCATCCCGACCGCATCTTTGCCTTCGGGATGGTTCACTTTTTGCGAAAAATACCGCGTTTTTCGCAGATTACGCGTCTTTTTTCGGAGTTAAAAATTCGTTGGGAAGAACTGGGCTCGGCGGTAGATCGCGGAGCAGTGTGTAGGCGCAGTCACCGGTTCCGCGGATGCATTCCGGCGTAATCTCCACCTTTGCAATGTCATGGCGCGAAGGGATTTCATACATCAGCTTGGTCATGGCGTTTTCCAGGATGGCACGCAGACCGCGCGCTCCCGTCCCGCGTTCGATTGCCAAATCGCCAATCGCCTGCAATGCAGCGTCCGAGAAAGTCAGCTCCACTCCGTCCATGCGGAACAGTTTCTGATACTGTCGAATCAGCGAGTTTTTCGGCTCGGTCAAAATGCGGACAAGCGCGTCACGATCCAAATCGGAAAGGGGAACAATCACGGGAATCCGTCCGACCATTTCGGGAATCATACCGAATTTCACGATGTCGTGCGGGATCACGTCCTTGAAAATACCTGTATCTTTCTTTTCGGATTTGGTCAGAATTTCTCCTCCGAACCCGATGGTGGAGTTTCCTTTGCGCCTCTCAATAACCTGCTCGAGACCTTCAAACGCGCCGCCGCAGATAAAGAGGATGTTTTGCGTGTTGATCTGAATGAATTCTTGGTTCGGGTGCTTTCTGCCGCCCTGCGGGGGAACGTTGGCAACCGTACCTTCCAGTATTTTCAACAGTGCCTGCTGAACGCCCTCGCCCGAAACGTCGCGCGTGATGGAACGGTTTTCGCTTTTGCGGGCGATTTTATCAATCTCATCAATGTAGATGATGCCGCGCTCCGCAAGCTCGATGTCATAATCGGCGGCTTGAATCAGCCGGAGTAGAATGTTCTCCACGTCCTCGCCGACATATCCCGCTTCGGTCAGTGTGGTTGCGTCCGCGATTGCAAAGGGAACCTTCATGGTGCGCGCCAGCGTTTGGGCAAGATAGGTTTTGCCGACGCCGGTGGGACCGATCAGAAGGACGTTGCTTTTTTGCAGTTCCACATCGTCGTTCGCGTCGGATTGCTTTTGGCGATGGTTCGCTCCGCGGCCTTTTTTATCATCGTTGGAGAGAATTCGTTTATAATGGTTGTAGACGGCAACGGAGAGGGCGATTTTTGCCGGCTCCTGACCGATGACATATTGATCGAGCGACGCTTTGATCTGTGCAGGACGGGGAAGATTGTCAAGCGTAAACGTTTTCGAGCCGGAAAGTTCTTCTTCGCTTTGCTCAATCAGGCGATTGCAGTAATCCACGCAGTAATTGCAGATGAATGTGCCTGTGGGAGAAGGAATGAAAAAATCCGCCTGACGTTCGGTTCTTCCGCAAAAGGAGCAATGGCGCAGTCCTTTTCCGTTGCTGTTTGTGTTTGCCATGATCGTCCATGACTCCTTTCTGTGAAAACCTGACTGGATAATTATCTGTGGGTCAGAATCTTGTCGATCAAACCGTACTCCAGTGCTTGCTGTGCCGTCATGAAATGATCGCGGTCGGTATCCTTTTCGATGTCCTCAATCGGCTTTCCCGTATTCCCGGCAAGAATTTCGTTGAGCGTGCGCTTGATGCGCAGGATCTGTTCCGCCTGAATCTGAATGTCGGTTGCCTGACCCTTTGCGCCGCCGAGCGGCTGATGGATCATGATCTCGCTGTGGGGAAGCGCGATGCGCTTGCCCTTGGCGCCCGAGGAGAGCAGAAACGCACCCATGCTCGCCGCCATACCGATGCAGATGGTTGAAACATCGCATTTGATGAAGTTCATGGTGTCGTAAATTGCCATACCGGCGGTCACGGACCCACCGGGGGAGTTGATATAGAAGGAAATATCCTTGTCGGGATCCTGCGCCTCCAAGAAGAGCATTTGCGCCACGACCAGCGACGCGGTGGTGTCGTTCACCTCATCCGAAAGAAAGACGATGCGGTCATTGAGCAGGCGGGAAAAAATGTCATAGGAGCGTTCGCCGCGGTTGGTCTGCTCAACCACCATAGGGACGAGGGCGTTTTGGGCGTTGTTTCGAATGTCAAACATGAAATGTAGAGTCCTTTCTTTGAATTTCGTTTGAAAATCGGGAGCCGAAAACAGCAAGACCGTTTCCGACTCCCGACGGGATTACGCTTTGATAACCGCCTGTTCTTTCACGAGGTCCATAGCCTTCTTGACCTTCATGTCCTCGGCGATTGATTCCTCGGGAACCATTTCGCGCACCTTGTCAGGTTCCATCTGATAGGAGTCGGCGATGCGCTTGATCTCCTCGTCAATGTCCTTCTTGGTGACCTTGATCTTCTCGAGTTTTGCGATTTTTTCAAGCGCCAAACGGAGTTTGACCTGCTTTTCCGCTTGCGGGCGGAGCTGCTCGCGGAGCTTTTCAACGGTCATGCCGGTGTATTTGAAGTAGGTGTCGAGATCCAATCCCTGCATCCGCAGACGATTTTCATAGTCGCGAACGAAGTTGTCGGTTTCTGTGACGAACATCGCCTCGGGAATATCTGCTTTCAGCTTTTCAATCAGCGAATCGAGAATTTGCTCTTCAAATTTGTTGTCCGCCTCGGTCTCATGTCTCTTTTCGATTTTTGCCTTGACGTCGGCGCGATATTCATCCATCGTGTCAAATTCGGAAACATCCTTGGCAAAATCGTCGTCCAGCTCGGGAAGTTCGATATGGCGGATCTTATGGATCACGGTTTTGAACACGGCGGCTTTGCCGGCAAGTTCTTTTGCGTGATAGTCCTCAGGGAAGGTGACGTTGACGTCAAATTCTTCCTCCGGCTTATGCCCCGCAACCTGCTCTTCAAAGCCGGGAATAAAACTGCCGGATCCGAGCTTAAGCGGATAATCGCTTCCTTTTCCGCCGTCGAAGGGAACACCGTCAACCGAGCCCTCGTAGTCGATGTTGCAGATGTCGCCCATCACGCTGTTTCCGTCGGTGACTTCGGTCTCGCGGGCATTTCTTTCGCGCACCGTGTTGATTTCCGTTTCAATTTCCTCGTCGGTCACGGGCGCAACCGTCTTTTCCGCCTCAATTCCGATGTAACCCTCGATCTTGACGTCGGGTTTTACGGAAACCTTCGCTGAGAAAACCACGCCGTTTTCGGCATCGTCCACGGATACTACGTCAAAGTCGGGGTTGCCGACAACCTGCAGCTTGCTTGCCTTCAAAGCGTCTTCCCAAGCGGCGGGAAGGACTTCGTTAAAAGCGTCCTCATAGAAAAATCCCTTCCCGTACAGTTTCTCGATCACCGACCGGGGCGCTTTACCGCGGCGGAAGCCGGGGATGTTGATTTTGGCGACCTGCTTGTGGTAGGCGTTTGACACCGCTTTTGCAAAGGTCTCCTTGTCAACCGAGAATTCCAAGGTATAGGAATTCTTTTCGGATTTGGATTTTTCCGATTTCAACAGACTCATTTTTACATCCTCCAAAAGTATAATGCATACAAACTATATTTTACCTTTTTTTCGCTCGTTTGTCAATCCTTTTTTGCGAAAAAAACAGAACGGTTTTTCAAATTTTCGGCGTTTTTCGGTCAGAAAACGCGCAAAGGGGTAAAATGAAGATAATCGGCGGCGCAAATGACGAAGTCGATTTCCTCAAAGCGCGTTTTCGGCGGGGCGTAATACGCGCCGTGAATATGACCGAAATAGCAGGTTGAAACCTCGAATTCATGCAGAACATCTACAATCTCGCGGCAAATGAAATTTCCCCAAACCGGCGGAAAATGCAGGAACGGAATGATCTGCAGTCCGCGCCCGTCCGCGTCCCGCAGACGAACTGCCTCGCCGAGACTCATGCGCAGACGAATCACCTCGCGGTTGACGATTTTTGCGTAGTCAACCTCATCCTTGGTGTTTTGCTGGGATTCCTCTGTGAACCAGCCGCGCGTCCCGCAGACCACGCACCGATCGGTCAGGTAGGCGTTGTTGTACAGGATATGCAAGGAATCGAACCCGTGTGCATTCCAGAAAGAGGTTACTTTGGAGTTGGTGGAAAACCAAAAATCGTGATTTCCTTTTCCGATCAGCTTTATCCCGTTCAGTTCATGAAGATAGCGGAAGTCGTCGACGGAATCCTCCAGCCTGAGGCTCCACGAAATGTCACCCGGCAAAACGACCGTATCCTCCGGCGTAACAACGGAATTCCAACCGTTGCGGAGCTTTTCCATGTGATCCTTCCAGCGTGCGCCGAAAACTTCCATGGATTTGGAGCGATCGGAGGAAAGATGCAGATCCGCGATCACATAAAGCGACATTTTCGGAATTCTCCTTTCATCAGTGAATGAAACGCGATGCGGCGGGGAATGATGAGGATGAGGGCACTGCCTTCAACAACAGATCAAGAGCAAGGGAGAGAGAAAACATGGAACCGTATCAGAACCGGCAGGACAAGAAGCATTGCAAGATCGAAGGGATCCGCTGCAACGTCGAAAATTGCTATTACCACAATGACAAGACCGATTGCACCGCACATGAAATTTCGGTCGGCCCCGACTGTGCGCATTGCTCGGACGACACCGTTTGCTCCACCTTCAAGCCGAAGGATCAGCAATGATTTTCCGGAAAAGGGCGGCACTGCCACGGCGGTGCCGCCCTTTTCCTTTTTTACGGTACTTTTCGCATTTTTACGGTACTTTGCGGCATTATTCGGCAAAATTCAGAACTTGATCTGCCATTTCCTCGCGGTTGCAAATCTCACGGAAACGGATCTCGCGAGCGGCAAGTCCCGCCAGCGGATAAGGAATCTGCGTGCCGGTCAGTGCCGCAAGCTCGTCCAGCGCTTCGAGGTCTCCGGACGGTTCCTTCCCGGAAATGGCGCGATAGACGTGATTTGCAAATTTATAGGGGCTTGCCGTGGAATCTGTGACCAGCGGAAGCCTGTCGTCGGTGTCGGCGAGATACTGCTCTGCGGCGGCAAGAGCCACTGCCGTATGGGTGTCGCAGAGATAGCCGTCCCGTTTCCAGAAGCGGCAGATGGTTTCCGACGTTTGGTCTTCATCGGCACAGTAACCGACAAAGTCCTTCCGAATCTCGGCGAGAACGTCAGCGTCAACGGCGTAACGCCCCGTTTCGCGGAGCTGTTTCATGTAGGAAACCGTTTTTTCCGATCCTGCCGCAAACCAAAGCAGACGCTCCAGATTGCTCGAAATCAGAATATCCATGGAAGGGGACATGGTCAGGTGGAAACGGCGGTTTCGGTCGTAAACACCCGTCGCGAGGAAGTCGGTCAGAATGTTGTTGGAGTTGGAGGCGCAGATCAGCCGACCGATCGGCAACCCCATGCGCTTTGCAAGGTAGGCGGCAAAGATATTGCCGAAATTTCCTGTCGGAACGCAGACGTTGAACGCTTCGCCCGGCTTGCGTTTGCCGGTGTTCAGAAGATCGCAATAGGCGGATACATAGTAGACGATCTGCGGCGCAAGACGTCCCCAGTTGATGGAGTTTGCGCTGGAGAGAAAATACCCTTTTCGGTCAAGCGTTTCCGCGATGTCCGCATTCCCGAAGATTTCCTTTACGCCGTTTTGCGCGTCGTCGAAATTGCCTCGAATGGCACGAACGGCAACGTTGTCGCCGCACTGCGTTGCCATTTGCAGTTTTTGAACGCGGCTGACGCCATCCACAGGGTAAAATACCATCATTTTGATTTGCGGAATGTCACGGTAGCCTTCCAAGGCGGCTTTTCCGGTGTCCCCGGAGGTTGCGACAAGGATCAGCGCGGTGCGTTTTTCGCCGGTTTTGACGAGCGCACGGGAGAGCAAACGGGGCATGATCTGCAATGCCATATCC
>CAKJZF010000018.1 GCA_918290775.1 Clostridiales bacterium
AAAAGCGGCTACGCTATGTTCGCACCAAACTTCAGAGCCGCTTTTATGTACGCACAAACAAAATCAGCCTTCCCTTGGGTGGGAAGAGGATGAGGGGCGACGCCAACGGCGGCGGTGTTCTTCTATCATCAAACATCCCGGCTGTTCGCTCTGTTAGCAGAAACAGTGTGAAAAGTTTTTGAAAGGGATCCAAGGGGAAACTTTTTTCAAAAAGTTTCCAAAGTCATATTGTAAATAACATCCCGGCTGTTCGCTATGTACGCACAAACGGCGCGGAAGTTCTTTTGCCTACTTTTCTTTCAAGAAAAGTAGGGCAATCTCTTGACCTAAAAAAGGAGAAGTGACATGGATTTGTTTCGGATGCAATCAAACGACGGAAAAACCGAGTTGGCTTGTTATCGGATCGAGCCGGAGGGGAAGCCGGTGGCGATGGTGCAGATTGCGCACGGGATGTGTGAATATTTCGGGCGGTACGAAGCGTTTGCGCAGTCGCTTGCGGCGAAGGGGGTGCTTGTTTTCGGGCATGACCACCTCGGTCACGGCAACAGCGCACCAACGTCGGACGACCTTGGATTCACGTCCTCGGGCGGCGGCGCGGACTTCCTTGTGGAGGATGTTTACAAGCTGACCTGCGAGATGAAGAAGGAACACCCCGACCTGCCCGTGATCCTGTTTGGACACAGCATGGGGTCGTTTATCGTGCGCGAGGTTCTCGCGCGGCACGGATCCGACTACACCGCCGCGGTCATCTGCGGCACGGGCGGACCGGATAGTCCCGCCGGGGCGGGCAAGGCGCTGGCGCGGCTGATCATGACCTTCCGAGGCGAGCGGTACCGCTCCAAATTCCTGAAAAACGTCGCCTTTACGGGGTATAATAAGAAGTACGAGAAAGGCTGCCCCGCGAACGCGTGGCTCTCGCGCGACGGGGAGATCGTCCGCAAATACGACAGCGACCCGTTCTGCAGCTATACCTTCACCGTTCGCGCCTACCACGACCTGTTTACGCTTGTCGGGTGGGTTTCGGAGAAGAAATGGGCGACCCGACTGCCGAAGGATCTGCCGTGTCTTGTGACGGCGGGAGAGATGGACCCGGTTGGGAGCTGGGGCAAGGGACCGCGTGCCGTTGCGGAGCGGATGCGCGACGCCGGCATGACCGACGTCACGCTGAAAATGTACCCCGAAATGCGCCATGAGATTCTGAACGAAATCGACCGCGACGCGGTCTGGCAGGAGTTGACCGAATGGATATTTGCCCACTTACCCAACTGACGACCACACAGGGGCGTGTTCTCGCCGTTGATTTCGGCGACGCACGCACAGGGCTTGCGCTCTCCGACCCCTCTCGCTTTCTCGCGTCCGGGATTGGCTGCGTCTCCCCCGGCGGAATCGAGAAAACTGCGGTGCGTGTAGCCGAAATCGCGACTGAAAACGCCGCGTCGGCGGTCGTTGTCGGTCTCCCGCGCAACATGGACGGGAGCGAGGGACCCCGCGCCGCGCGTTGCCGCGAGTTTGCGGCGCTCCTCGCTGAGCGACTGCCGTCCGTCCCCGTCGCCATGATCGACGAGCGACTGACCACCGTTTCCGCCACCCGCTACCTCAACGAAACCAACACCCGCGGCAAGCATCGCAAAACCGTCATCGACACCCTCTCCGCCCAAATCTTCCTGCAAAACGCACTCGATTTTTTAAGATCACAGGCGTAAGGTCAAGGGCAGACCGCCGCTTCGCGTCGCCCCTCATCCCCCGCTTTGCGGGTACCTTCCCCCAAGGGAAGGCTGATGAAGAAGGTGCGAACAAGGCGGGTAGCCGGAAAGCTTGCGTCAAGTCAACGGCGGCGGTGTTCTTCTATCATCAAACATCCCGGCTGTCCGCTCTGTTGGCACAAACAGTGATAAAAGTTTTTGAAGAGGTTCCAAGGGGAAACTTTTTTCAAAAAGTTTCCAAAGTCAAATGGTAAATAACATCCCGGCTGTCCGCTCTGTTAGCACAAACAGTGATAAAAGTTTTTGAAGAGGATCCAAGGGGAAACTTTTTTCAAAAAG
>CAKJZF010000019.1 GCA_918290775.1 Clostridiales bacterium
GCCGATGTCATGGAGCAGACCCGCCCGACGCGCGGTCACGCTGTCAACCCCCAGTTCATCCGCCATGATGCCCGCCAGCCACGCGACCTCGATGGAATGCTGCAGGACGTTCTGCCCGTAGCTGGTGCGGTAGCGAAGCCGACCGAGCAGACGGATCAGATCGGGATGGATACCGTGAACGTTGACCTCGAAGGTTGCGCGTTCACCCGCCTGTTTGATGACGGCGTCCACCTCCCGTTTCGCTTTTTCAACCATTTCCTCGATGCGGGCGGGGTGGATGCGGCCGTCCGAAATGAGCTTTTCCAACGCGAGCCGCGCGACTTCGCGGCGAACGGGATCAAAGCCCGAGATGGTGATTGCTTCGGGGGTGTCGTCGATGATCAGCTCCACGCCCGTGAGCGTTTCGAGCTTTTGGATGTTGCGCCCCTCGCGCCCGATGATGCGTCCCTTCATCTCCTCGCTCGGCAGGGTGACCACCGAGATGGTGGATTCGGAGACATGGTCGGCGGCGCACCGCTGAATGGCGAGGGAGAGGATGTTGCGGGCTTTGACGTCCGCTTCCTCTTTGAACTGCTCCTCCAGCTCAACGAGTTTCTGCGCCATTTCATGCCGCGCCTCGGATTCCACGCGGGCGAGAAGCTCGTCTTTTGCCTCCGCGGCGGTGTAATTGGAGATCTGCTCGAGGCGGCGCAGATGCTGCCCGAGAACCTCCCTCACCTGCTCCTTAACGGCGTCCGCTTCGCGGAGTTTTGCTTCAAGCTGTTCGTTTTTCTGCTCCAGAGCCTCGGTTTTGCGATCGAGGGTTTCCTCCTTTTGGTTGAGGCGACGTTCGGTGCGGGAGACCTCGCCTCGGCGTTCCTTGAGTTCGCGCTCGGTTTCGTTGCGAATGCGGAGCGCCTCCTCTTTGGCTTCCAAAAGAAGGTCTTTCTTTCTTGTTTCGGCGTTCTTTTGAGCGTCTTCCAGAATGCGCTTTGCTTCTTTTTCGGCGGAACCGATTTTCGATTCGCCGATCTTGCGGCGCACGAGGAACCCGACCAAAATGCCGACCACCAGTGCCGCGGCACCGATGACGATGGCAATCCAGGGTTGCATCGTAAAAAACCTCCTTGATGTAAAATTTGATGATATAGAGAGCCTTTTGGACGCACACGATGCGCCAAAAAGGCATATCATACTTATTTTATTATACTACATTCAGAATCATTTGTCAACCCCTTTCCCAAAAAGAAAAAAGACCTGCTTTTTTGCAGTCAAAAAGCGTTTTCCAACCGGGAAAGGCGCGTCTATACGACGTCAACGAGAGCGGGGCTTTTCCAACCGGAAAAGCCCCGCTGTCGTAAGAGGTCTTGCCTTAAAACTCGATTTTCTTCTCAATGTAGGATTTCAGCTCTGCGATGGGAACGCGAACCTGCTGCATCGTGTCGCGGTCGCGGACGGTGACGCAATGATCGGCGGGCTTGGTTTCGTCGCCGACGGTTTCAAAATCGACGGTGATGCAGAGCGGCGTGCCGATTTCATCCTCGCGGCGATAGCGTTTGCCGATGGAGCCGGTCTCGTCGAAATCCACCATGAAGGACTTGGAAAGCTCGTCGTAAATCTGCTGCGCAGGTTCGGAGAGCTTCTTGGAAAGCGGGAGAACCGCCGCTTTGAAGGGCGCGAGCGCGGGATGCAGGTGCAGAACGGTGCGAATGTCGTTCTTTTCGGCGTCAATGACCTCTTCGTCGTAGGCGTCGATCAGGAAGGCGAGCGCCACGCGGTCGGCGCCGAGCGACGGCTCGATGACGTAGGGAATGTAATGTTCGTTTTTCTCTTGGTCGAAGTAGGTCAGGTCTTTGCCGCTGAACTTCTGATGCTGACCGAGGTCATAGTCGGTGCGGTCGGCGATACCCCAAAGCTCGCCCCAGCCGAACGGGAACAGGAACTCAAAGTCGGTGGTGGCTTTGGAATAGAACGCAAGCTCCTCGGGGTCATGGTCGCGGGTGCGGAGGTTGTCGGCGCGAATACCGAGATCCAGCAGGAATTTGCGGCAGTACTCTTTCCAATAGGAGAACCATTCGAGGTCGGTTCCCGGTTTGCAGAAGAATTCCAGCTCCATCTGTTCAAATTCGCGGGTGCGGAAGGTGAAGTTGCCGGGGGTGATCTCGTTGCGGAAGGATTTGCCGATCTGCGCGATACCGAACGGCAGTTTGCGGCGGGAGGTGCGCTGCGCGGCGGGGAAGTTGACGAAGATTCCCTGTGCCGTTTCGGGGCGCAGATAGACGGTTGCGGACGCGTCCTCGGTGACGCCGATGAAGGTTTTGAACATCAGATTGAACTTTTTGATGTCGGTGAAGTCGCATTTGCCGCAGTCGGGGCAGACGATGTTGTTTTCCTTGATGTAGGACGCCATCTGCTCAAACGACCACGATTCGGGCTTGACGTCGGAAAGTCCATGTTCGAAGGCGAAGTCCTCGATCAGCTTGTCCGCGCGGTGGCGGGTGTGGCAAGCCTTGCAGTCCATCAGGGGGTCGGAGAAGCCGCCGACGTGACCCGACGCGACCCATGTTTGCGGGTTCATGATGATCGCGCTGTCCAGCCCGACGTTGTAGCGGCTTTCCTGCACGAATTTCTTCCACCAAGCCTTTTTGACGTTGTTCTTGAATTCCACGCCGAGGGGACCGTAGTCCCAGGAATTGGCGAGACCGCCGTAGATTTCGGAGCCGGGGAAGATAAAGCCTCTGCCTTTGCAGAGCGCGACGATTTTTTCCATTGTTTTTTCGCTGTTGTTCATGTTTGATTCCTTCCTTTGGAAATATGCGTTTATTGTATCACAGTTTGATAAAAAAGTCAAGGGGAAAGGTTAAGACCCGGCGGGATTGCCTTACAATTTTTTCAATTTCCCGTGGCGGTAGCGGGTATAGACGACAGAGAACACGACGCTCTGTGCGGCGAGGGATAGGAACCAAGAAATGGTAAAGCAAAGCATCAGTGTGGGGAAGGTGGGGTCCGCTTTGTAGACGGTCCCGAGCCAAATGGGACGGAAGGCGATGACCGAAAGCAGGTTGGAAACGGCGGTAAAGACCGTATAGCCGAAAGCGTTGAGCGCGGCGGAGAGCACAACGTTCAGCCCAGCGACACCGTAGAAGATGGTCACATGGAGCATATATTGCCGCCCGAATTCGATGGCGGACGGATCATCGGGAACATAGAATCCGAGCAAGGGGCGATGGAGCAATAGAATGATCACGCCCACTGCTTCGGCGATCAGTGCGGAAAAGAAGATGTTTCGGCGGAAGGCTTTCGACACGCGGTCGGGGCGTTCTGCGCCGAGGTTCTGACCCACCATCGCGGTCGTGGCATGGGCGAAACCGCCGGTAAAGGCGGCAGCCGTATTCGTAAGACTCGTGGCGGAGGCGTAACCCGCGGTCGCGGCGGTCCCGAAGGAATTGACGGTCGCTTGAATTTGCAGGTTGGCGATGGGGTAGAAGGAGTTGCTGATCCCGCTCGGCAGACCGTAGCGCAAAAGTTTACCGAAGATGCCGAAATCGAGTTTGAGATGACGGATGTCGAATCGGTAACTTTCCTTCATACGGCAGAGTCGGGTGACCACGAGGATGGCGCCGAGCGCTTGCGAAGCAAGCGTGGCGAGGGCGACGGCGGCGACCTTTTGCGTCAAAATCATGCACAGGACGATGTTGAGCACCACGTTGAGCACGCCCGCCGCAAGCATATAGATCAACGGACGTTGCGTGTCGCCCGTGACGCGCAGGATGGCGGAACCGAAATTATAAAGCGTGATGACGGGTGCGGACGCGTAATAAATGGTGAGGTAAATAAACGCGCCTTCCATACATTCGGTGGGGCAGGCGGTTGCGATCAGCAAAGCCCGCGCGGACGCGATCCCGATGGCGGCACCCGTCGTTCCGAGCAGGACCGAGGCGATCAACGCCGTGCCGATGATTCGTTTTGCGGAATCGTGGTCTTCTGCACCGAGTGCCCGCGTGAGCAACACCGTGACCCCCGTGGCAAGGCCCGACAGAAAGCCGATGACCAAATGTACCGCCGGCGAACACGCGCCCACCGACGCCACGGCGACCGTTCCCGCCATTTGCCCGAGCACGATCTGATCCGTGATGTTGAAAAGCGTTTGAACCAACGTTCCGATGATGAGCGGGAGCGCAAATGTGCAAATTGTTTTGGTAATGGGACCGTGCGTGAGGTCCGTCCTTTTGAGTTGCATGATGTTGCCTTCTCCTCGATATCAACAAATTACCTTTCTGCTGCTTTGAGCGTGTTTTGCAGAAGCATGGTGATGGTCATGGGACCAACGCCGCCCGGAACCGGCGTGATCGCGGAGGCGATCGATTCTACGGCGGCAAAGTCCACGTCGCCGCAGAGTTTGCCGTTCTCGTCGCGGTCCATGCCGACGTCAATCACGACCGCGCCGGGCTTGACCATCTCGGCGGTGATAAACTTTGCCCGCCCGACGGCAACCACGAGGATGTCCGCTTCTCTTGTGACTGCCGCGAGATTTTTGGTTCTGCTGTGGCAGACGGTAACCGTTCCGTTTGCGGCGAGGAGCAGGAGCGCCATCGGTTTGCCGACGATGTTGCTCCTTCCGACCACAACGCAGCGTTTGCCCGCGGGGTCGATTCCGCTGCGGCGCAGCAGCTCCATCACGCCGGCGGGGGTACAGGGCAGAAAGGTGGGGTTGCCGATCATGAGTTTGCCGACGTTGTAGGGGTGGAACGCGTCCACGTCCTTGTTCGGGTTGATACGGAGCAGGATTTCGGTTTCGTTGAGGTGTTTCGGGAGCGGGAGCTGGACGAGGATACCGTGAACGCCGGGATCGCCGTTGAGCCGGTCGATCAGCGCAACCAATTCCTCCTGCGTTGTCTCCTTTGGCAGTCTGCAAACCTCGGAGGCAAACCCGACCTCCTCGCACGCTTTTGCCTTGTTGCGCACGTAGACCTGCGACGCCGGGTCCTCTCCGACGATCACAACCGTCAGTGCCGGTCGGAAGCCGTTCGCCTTGACGAATGCCTCGCAGTCCCTGCCGATCTCCGCCCGGATTTGGGCGGAAATGGCTTTTCCGTCAATTTTCATCGTTCTGATCCTCCGCGTTTGTCTGTTGGGTTTCGGTTGGTTCCGTTTGCTCGTTCTGTTCGGTTGGTTCGGTTGCCGCGACGGGCGGGTGGTATGCCGCGAATTCGGGATGCTTTTTGCGAATGATGGGAATGGCGATCATTGCCGCCGTTCCGAGCAGGAAGCAGAGCAACCCGATCAGCTGCGAGATGCGGATGCCGTCAGTTCCGCCGAGGCCCTTGAAGATATAGAGGCTGTCGGTTCGCAGTCCCTCGACAAACATCCTTCCGAACCCGTACCACGTGAAGTACGCCAGCGCGATTTGCCCGTGGTACTGTTTTTTGCGGTAGAGCAGGTTGATCAGGACGAACCCGATCAGGTTCCACAAGCTCTCATAGAGGAAGGTCGGCTGAACGAAGATCATCTCGTACGCGAAGTCGTTCGGGTAAAGCCCCATGCGGAGCCACCAAAAGAGCGTACCCTTGCCGCTTTTGAGCGAGAACTCTTCCAAAAAGAAGAAAAATTTGGTGGTTCCGTCGGTCGTGATGGGATAGCCGTATGCTTCTCCGTTTGCGAAATTGCCCCATCTTCCGAGGATTTGCGCGAGCATCACGCCGAGGATGACCGTGTCGAGCAGTTGAATGGGGTTGAGCTTCTTGATCCGGCACATGACGGCGAGTGCGATCACGCCCCCGATCACCCCCCCGTAAAGGGCGAGTCCGCCTTCCCAAACCGCGATTACGTCATAGAACGAATGGTAATTGCTCAGGGATGTTAAAACATAGTAGAGTCTTGCCCCGATGATCGAAAACACCACGCAGAGGATCCCGACGTCGAGGATGTCATCCGACGTCAGTCCCTCGCTCCGCTTTCCTCTCCAAACGGCGTACGCAAACGCCAGCACGATTCCGAGCGTGATCAGCAGTCCGTACCACCGCACCTCCAGCTTGCCGAACAGGCTGAACGCCACTTTATTCAGCGTCACCGGCTTGTCAAATCCCAGCCCCGGGAACCATACGTTCACTTGTTCACTCATTTTTTCCTCCTGTTTCAGGTCAAGAGATTACCCTGCTTTTCTTGAAAGTAAAAGAGCTTTTCCTGCGGAAAAGCAGGCAAAAGAACTTCCGCGCTTTTATGTACGCACAGACAAAACCAGCCTTCCCTCGGGGGAAGGTACCCGCGGAGCGGGGGGATGAGGGGCGACGCCAACGGCGGCGGTGTTCTATCACAAACCATCCCATCTGTTCGCCATGTTCGCAAAAACATAGTGAACGTTTTTGAAAGGGTTCCAAGTGGAAACTTTTTTCAAAAAGTTTCCAAAGTCATATTGTAGAACACTTTCCGTCTGTCCGCTATGTACGCACAGACAGCGTAAAAGTTCTTTTGCCTGCTTTTCCGCAGGAAAAGCTCTTTTACTTTCAAGAAAAGTAGGGCACA
>CAKJZF010000020.1 GCA_918290775.1 Clostridiales bacterium
AGTGAGAACGATGGAAGCCTTGACCACCTGACCGCGCACTTCGTCGGGCGCGGCGGAAACGCCGCATTCCAGCACGTAGGGAAGCTCCATGATTACGCTCTCGATCTCAAACGGACCGATGCGGTAGCCGGAGGACTTGATCACGTCGTCCACGCGACCGACATACCAGTAGAACCCGTCCTCATCGCGCCAAGCGGTGTCGCCGGTGTGATACAGTCCGTCGTGCAGAACTTCGGCGGTCTTTTCGGGATCGCGGTAGTAGCCGAGGAACAGTCCGGGCGGAACGCGGCGATCCAAGCGGACGGCGATCTCTCCAACCTCGCCGTCGGGGACGGGATTGCCGTCGGGATCCACGAGAACGATGTCAAAGAGCGGGGACGGCTTGCCCATTGAGCCGAGCTTGTGGGTTCCGCCGATCAGATTGGCGATGGCAAGGGTGGTTTCGGTCTGCCCGAAGCCTTCCATGATCCGAAGCCCGGTTGCCTGCTCAAACTGGCGGTAGACTTCGGGGTTGAGCGCTTCGCCCGCGGTGGTCATGCGGCGGATGGACGAGAGGTCGTACCGGGAGATGTCCTGCTTGATCATCATGCGGAGCATGGTCGGCGGGGCGCAGAAGGTGGTAATTTGGTATTTGGCGAACATGGGAAGAATGTCGGCGGCGTCAAAGCGGTCGAAGTCGTATGTAAATACGGCGCCTTCGCAGAGCCATTGCCCGTAGAGCTTGCCCCAAAGAGCCTTGCCCCAGCCCGTGTCCGAGATGGTGAAATGCAGACCGTCCTCGCTTACGCCGTGCCAGTATTTCGCGGTGATGTAATGACCGAGCGGATAACGATAGGAGTGAACGGCGATCTTGGGGTAGCCTGTTGTACCCGAGGTGAAGAACATCAGCATCGGGTCATTGCCGCAGGGCGTGTCATCGGTGCGGTAAAAGTGGGCGCTGTAGAGCGGGTATTCGGCGTCAAAATCGCGCCAGCCGTCGCGCGGGGAACCGACAATCAGCTTGAGCAGAGGAGCGTCGTAGGATTGCGCGGCAATCTCCGCCTGATGCGCCACATCGCCGTCCGCCGTGCAGAGGATCGCGCTGACGCCTGCTGCCCGGAACCGATATTCGAAATCGTGGGATTGCAGCTGGTTGGTGGCAGGGATCACGATGGCTCCCAACTTATGCAGACCGAGAATGGCAAACCAAAATTGATAATGCCGTTTGAGAACGAGCATGACGCGGTCGCCGCGCTTGATGCCGAGCGCCTTGAAATAGTTGGCGCACTGAGCCGAAGCGCGTTTGATGTCGTTAAAGGTGAAACGGCGCTCGGTTTTGTCGCGGGAGACATGAAGCATGGCGAGCTTGTCGGGCGACTTTTTCGCGATCGCGTCCACGATGTCGAAGGCAAAATTGAATTTTACATCGTTGCAAAAATCAATGGAGCGAACCAGACCGTGTTCATCCTCGGTACAGTTGATGAACTGTTCGCAGATGAGCGAACGGTTGCCCGAGCGACCGGTGATCAGCGTTTCGCGGATCACCTTTTCCTCCTCGTCCTCTCCCGGAAGCACAACGGCAACGAAGAGGCAGTCGCTGCCGTCAACGGCGATCATGCCGTGCGGGGTGGAGCTGTTGTAGTAGATGCTGTCACCCTCGTTCAGATATTCGACGTTTTCGCCGATCTGAACCTTGAGCCGCCCGCTCATCACAAAGTCAAATTCCTGACCGGAATGCTTGGTGAGATGGATGGGCTTGTGCTGTAGCTCCTCACTGTAGGTATAGCGCACCCAGTAGGGTTCGGCGATCTTTTTACGGAAGAGCGGGGCGAGGTTACGGATCTCAATGCCCGCCTCGCGAGCTGTTTCCTGACCCTCGCCGCGGCGGGTGACGGTATAGGATTGCAGTCTTGCGCTCTGTCCCTCGAGCAGATCGGTGATTCCGACGCCGAAGGCAAGCGCACATTTATGAATAAAGGTAAACGGGAAATCGAGCCGCCCCGATTCATAAAGGCGGTATTCCTCCTCGCTCACCTCGGTTTTCGCCGCCATTTCGGCGACCGACAAAGAGGCGATCTCGCGCATTTCGCGAATCCGTTGCGCAATCTCATTCAGTTTTTCGCTCGCAACCGTTGCCATAACTATTCTCCTTTTTTACGGTTAAAAACAAATAAAACACACCCGTCTCATTGCTTTGAGACGGGTGTGAAAACACTCGCGGTACCACTCAAATTACAACCTTGCGGCTGTCCCTCGGGACCCAACAGTCCGTATGCTCTGACGCGGCAATCACGGGGAACACTACTAAGGGGGAGATCCCCGATTCGCGTTTCCGACTCGGAAGGGATGGATCTTTTGCACGCGTTCCCGATTCGCACCAACCATCGGGTCTCTGAAAACGCATCCGGCGCAGATCTTCTTCGTCAACGTCTTTGGATTCGGTTTTGTCCATTTTAGCACGCAACGAGGGATTTGTCAAGTGGTTTTTCAAAAAAATTGTGTTTTTTTGATGATCGGATCGGATCAGGAGATCCCGGTCATTCCGGCTGGGGCATCTGTGCCGACCGAGGCGGCGAAGCGGGCGTGCGTTTCGCGCAGGCGAGCGCGAGCCTGTGCGTCCTGTTGGGCGGTTCCAAGCCCGAAGCTGATGGCGATGGCGGTGTTGACCTCATCCATCATGATCGGGTCGAGGTGCCCCATTTTTTCGCGCAAACGGCGCTTGTCAAGGGTTCGGATCTGCTCGAGCAGGATCACGGAGTCTTTTGCGAGCCCGACCTGCTCGGCATAGATGTCGATATGGGTGGGCAGATGCGTTTTGGAGAGACGCGAGGTAATGGCAGCGGCGATCACGGTCGGGCTGTAACGGTTGCCGATGTCGTTCTGAATGATCAGAACAGGGCGCAGACCGCCTTGCTCCGAACCCACAACGGGGCTGAGATCCGCATAGTAAATATCCCCGCGTTTGACGGCTGTTTGAATCATGAGTTCCATACATCCTTTCTGTTGGATTTCATCCCTATTATTCCCATGCCGCGGGTCGGATAAGCACGCGCGGCGGGTTTTCGCAGAGGAAGTTTCTTCCGCTTCCTCCCATCGACAGGATATGACAAAAAACGCCGATGAGACAAAATCGGCGCAGTACTTGACTTTTTTGCCGGATTCTGCTAAAATAGAGGTGTACGAATGAATCTGAGTGCAAAAGAGGTGTACGAATATGAAAGCCTATCCAATCAAACTAAAACCTGTTACGAAGTCTCCCATTTGGGGAGGTACACGGCTCAAAACCGATTGGGGCATTGTTGCCGACTTACCGACGGTTGGCGAGGCATGGATGTTGACCGTGCGGGAACAGGAGAAGAATATCGTCGAGAACGGCGCATGGGCGGGAATGACGCTGGATCAGGTCATCGGGGCGTACGGCGCATCCGACCGGGATTTTCCGATCCTTGTCAAGCTGATCGACGCTGGTGATAACCTGTCGGTGCAGGTGCATCCCGATGATGGCTATGCCGCCGCAGTTGAGCATGACCGTGGAAAAACCGAGATGTGGCATATTGTGGAAGCCGACGAGGGTGCAGAACTGATCTGCGGACTTCGGGAAGGTGTTTCGCAGGCGGATTTTGCCGCCGCGGTCACGGCAGGAGACCCGGAACGCGTACTGGGGCATATCCCCGTGCACGCGGGAGAGACCTATTTTATTCCGGCGGGAATGCCTCATGCCATCGGAAAGGGGATTCTGCTTGCGGAAATTCAGCAGAATTGCGACCTAACTTACCGCATTTGGGACTATGACAGACGCGGTGCTGACGGCAAACCGCGTGAACTTCATGTCAAAAAAGCGCTCGATGTGGTGCGTTCCTTTTCACCTGAGGAGATTGACGAGATCCGATATGAATCTGATCCCGAAGCAGATCGCAATACGGTGCTTGCCGCGTGTAGCCGATTCCGCGTGGAAAAGCGGACGGTCAACGGCAAATGTATGCTTCCTGCCGTCCCGAAGTTCCGGCATCTGCTCTGTGTGGCGGGGTGGGGGACCTTGACAGCGGACGGAGAGACCTACCCGATTGGCCGCGCGGACAGCTATCTGCTCCCCACAAACATGACTGTCCGACTTGCCGGAGAGATGACTGTGTTGATCTCCGAAGCATAAAAAAGCGGGAAAACGGAAAAAAATCGCAAATCCCACTTGTTATTATAATATTTTTGTGCTATACTACTTCAGATAGGTTATTTTTGAACTGGAATCGCGTCTGTGACGCAGGAGGTAACATTTGATAGTCGCGTTGGAAAATGCAAAACACCAATTAACCGCCATGCGCTCCGACCTCAAGGAATTGGGACTTTCTCTGCGCATCGAGGAGACAAGGGCAAACCTGAAGGATCTTGAAGCACAAACGCTCGACCCCGCCTTTTGGAACAGCGCCGAAAACTCTTCCAAAGTTTTGCAGGCAGTCAAACAGTCACAGGATAAAATTGAAGGGTATGAGAAGCTCTGCGCACGCCTTGAGGACGCGATCGCGCTCTGCGAGATGGCGATTGAGGAGAATGACGAATCGTTCGTCGACGAGGTGCAGGGAGAGCTGGAAGCCATCGCGGCGGAGGAGGAACATCGTCGCATCGAGGTGTTGCTTTCGGGGGAATACGACGGCAGCAACGCCATTGTCTCCTTTCATCCGGGCGCGGGCGGAACCGAGGCGCAGGACTGGGCGCAGATGCTCTACCGTATGATTACGAGATGGGCGGAAAAAAGCGGCTTTCGCGTCAAACTCACCGATTGGCTTGACGGGGACGGCGCGGGGATCAAAAGCGCCACGATCATGGTCGAAGGACATAATGCCTACGGGTATCTCAAGAGCGAGAACGGTGTCCACCGTTTGGTGCGCGTCTCTCCGTTCGACGCCAACGGCAGGCGGCAGACGTCCTTTGCTTCCATCGAGGTCATGCCCGAGTTTGAGGATGTGGATAAGGTCGTCCTGCGAGAGGAGGATCTGGAGATCACGGCGCATCGCTCCAGCGGCGCGGGCGGTCAGCACATCAATAAGACCGACTCCGCCATCCGCATCGTCCATAAGCCGACGGGCATCGTGGTAGGGTGCCAGACCGAGCGATCCCAGCTTCAGAACAAAGAAACCGCGCTCCATATGCTCAAAGCGAAACTGATGGAGATCAAGCTGCGCGAGCGGTTGGAGACCATCGAGGAGATTCAGGGAAACAAAACCAACATCGAGTGGGGGGCGCAGATCCGATCCTACGTATTCATGCCGTATACCCTTGTCAAGGATACCCGAACGGGGTATGAGACGGGAAATGTACAGGCGGTGATGGACGGCGATTTGGACGGGTTCATCAACGCATACCTCAAAATGACCTCCGCGCAGGAGGGGAAGAAATAAGGAAAGGCGGATCAAGTCATGAAATTCAAAAACGGAAAATTGATTCTTGAAAAAACGGGCGGGACCCATGTCATCATCGGCGGTGCGTTGATCGCGACCTCGCTTGGTTCCATGATCGCGTATCTTTCGAGGAAGCAAGAGGATCAGCACGTCGGCGTCGGGATGTTTCTCGGTGCCGTTGCCGGGCTGACTGCCGGGATCCTGCTTGCGTATGAGCCAGAGAGAAGGGCACGCCGCCGCGTGGTGGTGGATCAGATGTTTGACGAGGATGACGCCGAAATGGCAAACCGCCGCATCCATGACGTGCTCAACAAGCCGGAGGAGCGGAGGGAGAAGCCCGCTTCGCACCGCCGCGAGATCGAGGTGGACGAAGAAGCGTCGCTTGAGGATTTCATCTGATCGCACAGGGGCAGTCGGCAAAACGACTGCCTCAAGCCTTGTCGGAAAGGGGGGAGAAGGGTGGTTCGGATCGTGTCCGTTCGTGAAGGAAGCGTTGCCGAGAGTGAAGGGATCGTTGCGGGAGACATGCTGATCTCGGTCAACGGCAACGAGATCCGCGACGTGCTGGATTATCGGTTTTATCTGACCGAAACATCGGTTGTCCTGCGCCTGTCACGTGCGGAAGTACCGTACGAGGTTCGTTTCCGCAAGGGAGAATACGATGACATTGGACTTGAATTTGAAACGCCATTGATGGATCGGAAGCACAGTTGCGCAAACAAATGCGTGTTTTGTTTCGTCGATCAGCTTCCCAAGGGGATGCGAAAGACGCTCTATTTTAAGGATGACGACGACCGCCTGTCCTTTCTGCACGGCAACTATGTGACCCTGACCAATCTGCGCGAGCGCGATGTGGAGCGGTTGATCAAAATGCGGATTTCGCCGATCAACGTGTCGGTACATACCACCAACCCAGAGCTGCGCGTGCGTATGATGGGGAACCCGCGGGCGGGCGAGGTGCTTTCCTACCTGCGGCGGTTTGCCGACGGGGGATTAACGCTCTGCACGCAGATCGTGCTTTGCAAGGGTCTGAACGACGGCGCGGAGCTTGACCGCTCCATGCGCGATCTCGCAACCTACTATCCCGCGCTTCGCTCTTGCGCGATCGTCCCCGTTGGGATCACGAAATTCCGGGACGGGCTGTACCCGCTTCAATTGTTCAACCGGGAGGAAGCGGCGGCGGTGATCGTACAGGTCAACGCGTTTGGTGAGCAATGCCTCGCCAAATACGGAACGCGCTTGTTCTACTGTGCGGACGAGCTTTACCTCAAGGCGGAGCTCCCGCTTCCGGACGAATCCTACTACGAGGACTTTTCGCAGATTGAAAACGGGGTCGGGATGCTGACCTCGCTCGCCGCCGAGTTTGACTTTGAAATGGAGGATCTCGGGGAAGCGATCGCGAGCTACCGTCCCCCGCGCACCGTTTCACTGGCAACAGGCGTTGCCGCCTATGATCAGATTGCGGCAATGGCGCAGCGTTTGGCGGAGAAGGTTCCGGGCTTGACCGTCAAGGTTTACCGCATCGTCAATCATTTCTTCGGCGAGACCGTTACGGTATCGGGGCTTCTGACCGGGACAGATCTGGCAGATCAGCTCGCGGGAGAGACGCTCGGGGACGAGCTTCTGTTTCCGGAAACTATGCTCAAGGCGGACGAGGATATTTTTCTCGACGATCAGACGCCCGCGTGGCTTTCGCAAAAGCTGGGCGTGCCGGTTCGCGCCTGCCGTGGAGAGGGCGGCGCGTTTGTCCGCGCGGTGCTGGGGCTTTGACCGCTTGCCCTGCAAACGAAGAAATGCACGCTTTGCGGGCGTGCAGTAAAAAAACGGAAAGGAGGCGATCGGAATGTCAAAACCGATCCTTGCCATTGTCGGCAGACCGAATGTCGGCAAAAGTACATTTTTCAATAAACTGATCGGAGAGCGGCGTGCCATTGTGGAGGACACTCCGGGCGTCACGCGGGATCGCATTTACGGAGAAACCGAATGGCGCGGGAGGAAGTTCGTTGTCATCGACACGGGCGGCATCGAGCCGAAAAGCGACGACGTGATCCTCTCGCAAATGAAATTGCAGGCGCAGATCGCCATCGACACGGCGGATGTGATTTTGTTTCTCTGCGATGTACGCACAGGCGTGACCGCGGATGACCATGACATTGCGGTCATGCTCAAGAAAAGCGGAAAGCCGGTGATCCCCTGCATCAATAAATGTGATCGCATTGGCGGACCGCCCATGGAGTTCTATGAGTTTTACGAACTGGGCTTCGATCAGGATCCGATCGCGCTGTCGAGTCTGCACGGAAGCGGGTCCGGCGACGTGCTGGACGCGTGCATCGAGGCGTTGGGAGATTGGCAGGACGAGGAGCCGGAGCCGGACGGGATCCGCGTTGCCGTCATCGGCAAGCCGAATGCGGGCAAGTCCTCCATCATCAATAAAATGTTGGGAGAGAACCGCCTGATCGTCTCGGACATCGCGGGAACCACGCGCGATGCGATTGACACGGTTGTGGAAAACGAGTTCGGAAGATATACCTTCATTGATACAGCGGGAATCCGCCGTCAATCGAAGATCGACGACCGCGTAGAGCATTTCAGCGTTCTGCGGGCGCATATGGCGGTGGAGCGGGCGGACGTCTGCCTGATTATGATCGACGCCACGGTCGGCGTCACCGAGCAGGATGAAAAGATTGCCGGCATCGCGCATGAGGCGGGCAAGGCGTCGGTCATCGTGGTCAACAAATGGGATCTGGTGGAAAAGGATAACAGCACGGTCAACGAGTTCAACCAACGCATTCGGACGGCGCTCTCCTATATGCCCTACGCGCCGATCCTATATGTTTCGGCAAAAACCGGGCAACGGGTTTCGTCGCTCTATGAAAAGATCAACGCGGCATTCCGTCAGGCAACCCAACGGGTCACAACCGGGATGCTCAACGACGTTCTCGGCGACGCCATGATCCGCGTGCAGCCGCCGTCGGACAAGGGGCGGAGACTCAAGATCTACTACATGACGCAGATTTCGGTTGCGCCTCCCACCTTCGTCATTTTCTGCAACAATGTCGATCTGTTCCATTTTTCCTATCAGCGGTTCATCGAAAACTGCCTGCGGGAAACCTTCGGCTTCGAAGGAACGCCCATCAAGCTGATCATCCGCATGAAGGGGGACGAGGGAGCGCAATAAGACCTGTTTCTCCCGAAAAAAGCAAGCGCGATTTTTGGAATGTTTTTGAAAGGAAAAGGGATGCGGGAGCGAGAAACCTCTCAAAAAGGGTTCTCCCAGTCGCAACCTGAAGGAATGAGACCATGTTTGTCGATCATGCGAAAATTGAGATCCGGGCAGGCGACGGCGGCAACGGAGCCGTGTCCTTCCGCCGGGAGAAGTATGTTGCCGCGGGGGGACCCGACGGCGGTGACGGCGGACGCGGCGGCAACGTGGTTTTCCGCGTGGATCCCGGAACCAACACCCTGCTTGCCTTCCGCTATAAGCATCATTTTGCCGCAAAGCGCGGCGGCGACGGCAGCGGCGCGAAATTTCACGGCGCAAACGGAGAGGATCTGATCATTTCGGTTCCGCCGGGAACCCTGATTAAGGACGCGGAAAGCGGGAAGGTCATCCATGATATGTCCGAGGACGGCGGAGCGGATTATGTTGCCTGTCGGGGCGGACGCGGCGGATGGGGAAACCGCCATTTCGCAACCCCGACGCGGCAGGTTCCCATGTTTGCCAAAAACGGGACAAAGGGAGAGGAACAAACGGTTCTTCTCGAGCTGAAGATGCTTGCCGACGTTGGAATTTGCGGCTATCCGAGCGTCGGGAAATCGTCGATTCTCGCGCGCATCTCCTCGGCAAAGCCGAAGGTTGCGGACTACCATTTCACAACGCTGTCCCCCAACCTCGGCGTGGTGCGAACAGGCGGGGAGAGCGGGTTCGTTGCGGCGGACATACCGGGATTGATCGAGGGAGCGGCGGACGGAGCCGGGCTGGGTCATGCGTTCCTGCGGCATATCGACCGTTGCCGCCTGCTCTGGCATGTGGTGGACATCTCCTGCTTTGAGGGAAGGAATCCGATCGACGAGGTGGAGCTGATCAACCTCGAACTCGATCGCTACAGCCCCGAGCTGGCAAGCCGCCCGCAGATCATTGTGGCAAACAAAACAGACGCGCTTGATCGGGACGCGGTCGATATTCCCGCGTTTGAGCATTTTGTTAAGGTCAACGGCTGGGAGCTGTTCTATGTTTCCGCCGCAACCGGCGAGGGCTTGGACGCGCTGATCGCGCGGACTGCCGAACTTCTCCGGGATCTTCCCCCGATCAAAGTCTATGAGAGAGAATATGACCCCGAGGACGCATACGTCGGCGGCGGGAAGGAAACCACCATCCGCCGTGAGAACGATACCTTCTTTGTTGAGGGAGAATGGCTCCTGAATCTGATGGGGCAGATTAACCCCAACGACTATGAGTCGCTCAATTTCTTCCAGCGCGTCCTGCAGAGAAGCGGCGTCTTTGAGGCGCTTGAAGCAAAAGGATGCCGAGACGGACATACCGTCAACATCTACGATTATGAGTTTGAATATGTAAAATGATAAGACCTTGGGGGGGGGGGGGGGGGGGGGGGGGGGGGGGG
>CAKJZF010000021.1 GCA_918290775.1 Clostridiales bacterium
CCGCATATATGCGCGGTGTGGATTTTTACAACATTCCGACTACGTTGCTTTCGCAGGTGGATTCCTCCATCGGCGGTAAGACGGCGATCAATTTCGAGGGCGTGAAAAACGTCGTTGGCGCGTTTTACCAGCCCAAGCGGGTGCTGATCGACCCGGAAACGCTCTCCACGCTCGACCGCAGACAGGTTGCGGCAGGACTTTGCGAGGCGATCAAAATGGCGTTTACGTCGGACGCGGAGCTGTTTCACCTGATCGAGACCGAACCGTTTGAAGAACACCTTGACGAGATCATCGAAGGCGCACTTCGCATCAAGCGGGATGTTGTGGAACGGGACGAGAAGGAAACGGGTCTGCGGAAGATTCTCAATTTCGGGCATACCATCGGGCATGGGATCGAGGCGACGGCAGAACCTGCGCTCTACCACGGTGAATGCGTTGCGCTCGGGATGTTGCCGATGTGCGAAGGCGCCGCACGCGAAAGACTGTTGCGCGTCCTGCAAAAAGCGGGATTGCCGACCGCGTATCCCGTCCGAATGGACGAGGTAATGCGGTTCGTGGCGCACGATAAGAAGTCGGCGGCGGGCGGCGTGGATTGCGTGCTGGTGTCCGAGGTTGGCAGCGGTTATATTGCCAACCTATCGACGGACGAGCTGCGCCGGCGTGCCGAGGCATATTTCGGAGTTTGAAGGGAAGGGGGAGACTCATGAAGCTGGGGCTGATCGGCGAAAGACTGCCGCATAGTTATTCCAAAGAGATTTTCGAGGAGATTTTGGGTTATCCCCGGTATGATCTGATCGAGCTTTGCCCGGAGGATGTCGGTGATTTCGTCCGAAAAACAGATTTGGATGGATTCAATGTCACGGTGCCGTATAAAACAGCGGTCATCCCGTTTTTGGACGGGATCAGCGACCTTGCAAAGCGAATCGGCGCGGTCAACACCGTCCGGCGCGAGGGAAGCCGACTTTGGGGAACCAACACCGATTACAACGGGCTTCGGCTTCTGCTTTGCAAGGGCGGCATGGAGCTTGCTGGAAAAACGGTTTTGGTTCTCGGAACGGGCGGGACGAGCAAAACCGCCGTAGCCGTTTGCAAGGATCTCGGCGCGGCAAGCGTCGTCAAGGTCAGCCGCACCGCGCGGGACGGGGCGATCACCTACGGGGAAGCGGCAACGATCCACGCACATTACATCATTAACACCACCCCTTGCGGGATGTTCCCGCAAACGGGAGTGTCCCCCATCGACCTGCGCCTCTTTCTGCATCCCGAAACGCCGGAAGAAACCCTGCTCGGCGTTGCGGACGTGATCTATAACCCGCTTCGGACGGCGTTGATCGAACAGGCGAGGACACTCGGGATTCCGGCAGTTTCCGGGCTTCGGATGCTCGCCGCGCAGGCAGTCGCGGCGGAGGGATATTTTGCAACCGGTCAAATGACGGAAAAAGCCGCGATGGAAGCAAGAACCGAAACGGTATACCGCACCCTGCTCGCGCGGCGGGATAATCTTGTTCTCATCGGGATGCCCGCTTCGGGAAAAAGCACGGTGGGAGAGGCGCTTGCTGAGCGGACGGGGCGTACCTTCCGCGATACCGACCGGGAATTGGAGAAGCAAATCGGGAGTATTCCCGATTTCATTCGCCAAAACGGAGAAGAAGCGTTTCGGAAAGTCGAGGCAGAAGTCATCCGATCGCTTACCTCGGAGGTTCACGGGGCGGTCATCGCAACGGGCGGCGGGGCTGTCTTGCGAGAGGAGAACCGACGCGCACTCGCCGAAAACGGCAGGCTGATCTGGCTCGACCGCGATGCCGGAGAGATTGTGTTTGACCCGACCCGACCGCTCTCGGACACACGGGAGAAGTGGGAGGCTTTGCGGTGCGTCCGCGAGCCGGTTTACCGCGCGTCGGCAGATATGACCGTCCGGAATTTTCGAACCTCGCAGGAAGCCTGCGATCGCATTTTGGAGGAATACGAATCATGCGTCTGATCAAAATCAGAAAAACCGATCGTCCCAAGCGGCTGAAGCTGTTGGTTCTCAACGGTCCCAACCTCAATCTGCTCGGCGTACGGGAACCGAATATCTACGGGAGAAAAACCTACTCCGACCTGACCGCGGCAATCGCGGCGGAATGTAAAAAAAGACGCATCCGCGTGCGGTTTCTGCAAAGCAACTCGGAGGGAGTTCTCGTTACCGCCATACAGAATGCCTACCGTCGGTTTGACGGCATCATCATCAACCCCGCCGCCTATACGCACACGAGCGTTGCCTTGCTGGACGCGGTCAAAGCGGTCGGGATCCCGACCGTGGAAGTGCATCTTTCGGATGTCAGCGTTCGGGAGGATTTCCGGCAGGTGAGTTTCATCCGCGCGGCGGCGGAAAAAACGATCATGGGAAAGGGAATCGACGGGTATCTCGAAGCGGTTGCCTATCTGGATGAGAAATACGGCGGGGGTGCGGGTCAATGACCGTACACATTCGACCGGGACGCGCCCGGGGAACGGTTGACGCTCCGCCGTCAAAGAGCTTTGCACATCGCGCCTTGATCTGCGCCGCGCTCGCAGACGGTGTTTCCACCGTGCGAGGCGTCTCCGAGAGCGAGGATATGCTTGCAACGCTCGATTGCGTCCGTGCGCTCGGCGCGAGCGTGACCTTAACAGGCGGGGTTGCCGTGATTCGCGGTGGCGGCGGGACGAAGCAGGCATACTTTCCCTGCCGGGAAAGCGGCAGTACGCTGCGGTTTTTCCTGCCGCTCTGCCTGCTCCGGGAGGAGCCGTGCCTTCTGACGGGAAGCACGCGGCTGATGGAACGCCCGCAGGATGTTTACGAGGCAATCTGTCGGGATCAGGGATTGAAATTTGCGCACCGTATGCGCGAAATTGAGGTTTGCGGGCCGCTATCTCCGGGTGTTTTTCGCGTTCGCGGCGATCTTTCCAGCCAGTTTCTCTCGGGGTTGCTCTTCGCTCTCCCGCTCCTCGGGGATGACAGCCGCGTGGAGATTTTGCCGCCGTTTGTCAGCCGCCCGTATGTGAACGTCACCGTCGACGTCCTTTCGCGTTTCGGCGTCGAGGTCGGACAGCCCGACCCGCTGACGTTGACCGTTCCGGGCGGGCAACATTATCAACCAACCGATCTCCCCGTGGAGGGGGATTGGTCAAACGCCGCGTTCCTTGACGCCTTCAATCTCATGGGCGGCGATGTGACCGTGACCGCTCTGAATGCCGATGCGAAGCAGGGGGATCGCGTTTATCGCGATTTCTATCCCATGCTCGCGGCGGGATATCCGACCCTGAACGTTTCCGATTGCCCCGACTTGGCTCCCGTGCTCATGGCGCTCGGAGCGGCACTGCATGGAGTCACGCTGACGGGAACCGCTCGCTTGCGCATCAAAGAGAGCGATCGTGGGGCGGCAATGGCGGAGGAGCTTGCAAAATTCGGCGTTCGGACCGATCTCGGCGCGGATGAACTGACGGTTCACGGTGCGCCGATTCATCCCCCCACGGAACCGATCAACGGGCATAACGACCATCGCGTTGTGATGGCGTGCACCACGCTCCTGACCCGCACCGGCGGTATGATCACAGGAGCCGAGGCGGTGCGGAAGAGCTTTCCGCAATATTTTGACGTGATACGAAATCTCGGAATTGAGGTGTTTTTGGATGAAACTGACAGAAGATAAGCATATTCTGATTGTCGGCATGGGTCTGCTCGGCGGCAGTTACGCGCAGTCGCTGACCGCGCAAGGCTTTTCCGTTCGCTGTATTACGCGGCGGCAATCCTCTGTGGATTATGCCGTCGGCAAGGGGTGGATCGAATCGGGGGCAACCGCTGCGGATCCGGAGTTGATCGCGTGGGCGGACGTTGCGATTCTGGCGCTCTACCCGCATATTTTCTTGGAATGGATCGCAGAAAACGGAAAGCATTTCAGAAAAGGAACCGTTTTAACCGATGTCACAGGCGTCAAATCGAGCGTGGTTTACCGCGTGCAGGAACTGCTGCCCGACGGTGTGGAATTCATCGCCGCGCATCCCATGGCGGGAAAAGAGGTTTACGGCGTTGAGAACAGCGACCCGGGCATCTTTCGGGGGGCGAACTACATCGTCACCCCAACCGAAAAAAACACCGCGGAAGCGATTGAGCTTTGCCGCAATCTCGGCGAACGGCTCGGCTTTGCGCACATCAGCGAACTGACGCCCGAAAAACACGACCGCATGATCGCGTATGTCTCCCAACTTACGCATTGCATCGCCGTCTCGCTGATGACCTGCAACCGAGACCCGCACCTGCAGGACTACACGGGCGACTCCTTCCGGGATCTGACGCGCATCGCGCGGATCAACGAGGAGATGTGGAGCGAGCTGTTTGCGCTCAACAAAGAGGCGCTCATCTCGCAGATCGACGCCTTCGCGGGCGAATTGCACCGCATCCGGACGTACCTTTCGGACGGAAATGAAGAAAAACTCAAGGAGATGATGCGCCTCTCCACCGCGCGTCGCGCCTTGTTTGATAAGAAAACCGAATCCAACACAGAAAGCACAGGAACCCCATCATGAACATGAATTTCAAACGCAAGCTTCCCATTCCCAAAGAGATCAAGGAAATGTACCCCATCACCCCCGCGCTCGAGCAGATGAAACGGGAACGCGACGAAGAGATCAAAGCCGTCTTTTCAGGAAAGTGCGAAAAACTGATTCTTGTCATTGGTCCGTGCTCCGCCGACAGCGAGGAAGCGATGCTCAACTATGCGCACCGTTTGGCAAAGGTGCAGGAGCAAACCCGGGAAAAACTGCTCATCATTCCGCGGGTTTATACCAACAAGCCCCGCACGGTCGGCGACGGCTACAAGGGGATGCTCCATCAGCCGGATCCGGAAAAGGAATCCGACCTGCTCGGCGGCATTGTTGCGATCCGAAGGATGCACACGCGCGTCCTTGCAGAAACGGGACTTTCCACCGCCGACGAGATGCTTTATCCCGAAAACCACCGCTATCTCTCCGACCTGCTTTCCTATGTCGCGGTTGGTGCGCGGAGCGTGGAGGATCAGCAGCACCGGCTGACCGCCAGCGGACTGAACATTCCCTGCGGCATGAAAAACCCGACGAGCGGCAACCTTTCGATCATGATGAATTCCATCACGGCGGCGCAACATCCGCACGCGTTCATTTACCGCGGTTGGGAAGTTGAGAGTACGGGCAACCAATATGCCCATGCCATCCTGCGCGGGTATGTGAACAAGCATGGGGAATCGCACCCCAATTATCACTATGAGGATCTCGCGCTTACAGCGAGGCTCTATGCCGAAAAGAAGCTCGCAAATCCGGCGGTCATCGTTGACACCAACCACGCAAATTCGGGCAAACAATACATGGAGCAGGTTCGGATCGCCAAAGAGGTGATGCACTCCCGTCGCCATAGCGAGGAGATCCGCAAGCTGGTTAAAGGCTTGATGATCGAGAGCTATCTGGAGGACGGCGCACAGAAGATCGGCGATGGCATTTACGGCAAGTCGATCACCGATCCCTGCATCGGTTGGGCGACCACGGAGCGACTGTTGCTGGAGCTTGCCGATTCGCTCTGATACGCTCCGAAAATCGCGTTTTTTCACTATACGCACGCAAAATTTGCTTCACGAAAAAAGGGGAATGCACCGTAATGCATTCCCCTTTTTTCGTGCGCCCTTTGTTGGGTGTTTACTTGTTTCGGATCGCGTCGATCGGGCGGCGACGGGCAATGTTCCAAACGGGCAGGAACGAGGCGATTGCCGCGACCGCGAGGCTGATGAGAAACATCAGAATCAACTGGCGAATGCCGAACCGCAGAAGTGTAACGCTCAAGCCCTGATTGCGGAACGCGCGGTTGATGAAGAATACCGCCACGATCGCCGCAATCACCGAGAACACATAGTTGATCAGCGCGATGATGAAGGACTCGCTGAAGAAGATCTTGAACACATCCGAGGATCTCGCGCCCACCGCGCGGAGAATACCGATTTCATGACGCTTGTAGGAGATGGAAACCGAGATGAAATTCATCAGAAGAAGCGCGGAGAACACGGCGAACCCGATGCCGACATAGAGGAAGATCTTTGCGGCAACCTCAATAAAGTCGTTGAAGGAATCCAGCGCGAGAATGACTTGGTTTCGCATCGAGTATTGCAGATCCTCTCCGTCCGTATAGTTGATGTCAACGAGACGGCGAACCGTATCGTGGTCGGTCGGCATCGGCGCGATGGCAAACGACCAAACGCCTGCCGTATGCTCGGCGGTTTCGGTTCTTGAGCTGTAACTGTTGGTTTCCATGGCTTCGGTGAAAATTTCATTGCTGATCAGAACATCGCTGTTGTCGCCGGGATCGTCAAAATAGCCGACGAGCGTATAGCCCGTGTAGGGTGCTTTTTCAATCTCGGTGTAGCTTCCGTATTCCCAGTTCTGCTCAACCTTTTGGAGCGTTGGAATTTCGCTTGCCGCGTCCGATCCCGTAAATGTTTTGAAAAGGGTCGCCGACTCTTTCAGCAGGGAGAAGGACGAATGATTTCCGTAGATTTCGTCGGAGTTTTCATAGGCAAGGAACGAAGCATACCTTTGGAAAATCAGGTCTTGCTTTTCCGAGTCGGTGATCTCGTCCCATGGATCGGAGGCGTTCACGAACCGCCGGATTACCGCGGGATCCTCCCACAGGCCGTTTTGATAAACCTCGACTGCTGCGTCATAATAGGCAAGGTTGCGGCGGATGGTAGAGCGGGAGATCGTTCGGTTCCCGCCGGTTTCGGTGTTGTTCAGCACGTTGGTCAATTCCCGGACTGCCTGCTCGGGAGCGGATGAGAAATCCGTAAGCCCGTAATCCACGGCGAAGGATTTCAAAACAATGTTGAAACGGCCGGCGACGTCAGCCTTCGCGTCCTCGGTGCTGATGGGGTCAATTCCGCCGTTGGATTGGAGATAATCCGCATAAGCCGAAACGGTTTCAATGCCGTAGCTGTCGCGCAGGGTATCCTGTTCCTCGGCATAATGCTTCTTCGCGTAGGAATACAATGTGGCGTACTCAATGAGACCGCCGTAATAGGAGCTTCGTTCAAAGGCATAGCCTAACGCAACCGGGCTGAAGAGCGACTGGAGTATCAGGTCGGCATGCGGGTAGAAGCGAACCGCCTCGGAAGGATCTCTGAACGAGAGCAGATTGGTGTAGGTTTGTCGGCTCACCAAATATTCTTTCGCGCCAAGCCCCGTATAGGGAGCGCCGTCAAACCGCGTGACGGCGGATGCGGTCAGCTCCTCGCCTCCGGCAACGCGGTAGAAGGATGCGGCATTGCTACCGTCGCTCTCATATTTCCAACGGATTTGGAAATTGTTCATATAGGTTCCGATTTGATGACGGGAAAGGCTTGAACGGGCATTGACCGACATTTCGTCGATTGCGTTTTGGGTCACGAATCCAAGCGTGTGGAAGCCGTAAGTCAGCGTGTCCATCAATTCATTCAGCAGGAGCATATCGGAAAGGTTCAGAGTGTCCTGATCCCCGCTGTCAGCCGTGAGATATTTTTCAAAGCGGACCTCGTCAAAGTGGGTATCGACAACGCCGACGATCTCAAAATCAAAATCCGAACCGTCCTTGCGGTAGATCGACCCGCCGCCGACCGAAAGATGCTTGCCGAGAATGGAACTTGTCCCACTATCCATGGTCAAAGAGGAGCCGGAAATGTTTTCGCTGTGGTCGCGGTTCCGGAATCCGTACTGCTTGAATTGATTATAAATGAATTTCGAAATGGTAATCTCAAAATCCCGCTCGGGCATTCTGCCCGCAAGCAGGGTCAGATTCGATTTGTTAGCTTGCTCGGCGGTCATGGCAACGAATCCGTAGAGACGGGCGCTGTACGCCGGAATGTTTCCGTCGTATTCTTTCATGAAGTTTTGGAGCGAAATGCCGCCGCCGGAAGAGGAATCGGAACCGTTGAACACAGGGGTAAAGGTCATTCCCGTGCGTGTGTTGAGCGATTGAATGTCCTCGTCGTTCATCGCGGCAAAGGTATAGCGCGTGTAGACGTGTTCTTTGCCGTCATAGTAATTGTACTCGGTGGTTTTGAGGGAAAGGGAGAAGGAGGCGTTGTCAATATTGCTGTCAAGGATCGAGCGGGTTGCGGTATCCGCCTTTTTGTATGCCGCCATCGCGTCGGCAATGCCGAACATCGAAAAAGCGACCAGCGAGAGCAGAATGGTCATGAAGAGACGGAATTTCTTATGCTTCAGCCCGGAGGAACCCATCTTCACGGCGTTCTTCATCGGCAGGCGGGAGCGGATGAATTTGGTCTCCGACCCGTTGTAGGATTGCATCCGAACGTCCTTCTTTTCGTCGGTTGACTCAAACACAGCGCTGCTGCCGTCCTCGGAAAGTCCCGCCGCCGAGCGCAATTCGTCATTGATGCGGGCGTCGCCCGAGAGGACAACGCCTTTTTCGCTTTTTGCGAGATAAGCGTTGATCATGTTCAGATCGGCAGGGGTCAGCTGATAGCCGGGGCGGAAACGCAAAATTCTCTCGCCGACCTGTTGAATGCCGTCGTTGATCTGGACCGCGGCTTTCTCATGTTTTGTCACGTCCGAAATGATTTGACCGTCCGACAGCTCGATGATGCGGTCGGCATAGCGTTCGGCAAAGTCGCGGTCATGGGAAACGATGAGAACCAGCTTGCGCTTGGAGAGCGCTTTCAGGGTGTCAAAAATTTGCTTGCCGGTGTTGGAATCAAGTGCGCCCGTCGGCTCGTCCGCCATGATGATCTGCGGATCCTTGACCAGCGCACGGGCAATGGCGATACGCTGTTTCTGACCGCCGGAAAGTTCATTGGGCTTTCGGTTTGCGAATTTTGCGAGATCCACCTGCTCCAGAATGGTGTTGATGGTTTCGTTGGTTGCCTTTTTCCCCTGCAGTTCCAGTGCCAGCCCGATATTCGCGCCGACGGAGAAATCATCGAGAATGTTGTATTCCTGAAAGATGAAGCCGATGAAAGTGTTGCGGTATGCGTCAAAATCCGAACCTGCGAAGTCCTTCGAAGATTTTCCCATAATGACAAATTCGCCGCTGTCATAGCTGTCAAGCCCGCCGATGACGTTCAGAAGCGTGGATTTGCCGCTGCCCGATTTGCCGAGGATGAAGATCATTCCCGTTTCGGGAAAGGAGACCGACACATGATCCAGTGCGGTGACCTGTTCGCCCGTTTTGGAGCGATAAACTTTGGTGACGTTGCGTATTTCGAGCATAAATGCCTCCTTTTTGTTATCTGTTGCTATTATAACCCGAATCGTGGCAGATTTCAATAGGAAACGGAAAAAACGGAAAAAACACAGACAGTATTCTCTGCTTTTTTCAGAAGAATTCGCTTCTGTGATTGACATGAATCGGCAAATGTGGTAAACTAAAGCAGGCGGGATCCGCGCAGGGATTCCAAGGCAATTGATTTTCAAGGAGAGTGATTTCAGATGAATAAGTTTTTGTTTGTCCGTTTTCCCGGAGGCAGAGCAAAGGCGCTGACCTTCAGTTATGATGATGGGGTTCAGCAGGATCAGCGATTTGTCGGATTGTTGGATCAGCACGGCATGAAGGGAACCTTCAACCTCAACAGCGGGTGTTTCACCAAAGAGGGAAAAGTTTTCGAAGAGGGACGGATTCATCGCAGAATGACCGAGCGCGAGATCGTGGAGTTGTTTGAAAACAGTCATCATGAGGTTGCAATTCACAGCCTGACGCATCCGTTTCTCGAGGTTCTTCCGTCTGCCGTCATTGCGCAGGAAGTCATCGAAGATCGTCTCAATCTCGAGCATCTCTTCGGCAGGATCGTTCGCGGAATGGCATATCCCATGGGCACTTTCAACGACAAGACCGTTGAGGTTCTGAAAAGCTGCGGCATCGCTTACGCCAGAACCACGGTCAGCACCGAAAAATTTGACCTGCCCACCGATTGGCTCCGTATGCCAGCCACCTGCCATCATAAGAACCCGCGCCTGATGGAGTTGGCACGGCAGTTTGTCGAGATGGATGTTCCTAACCACGCGAAACTCTTCTATCTTTGGGGACATACCTATGAATTTGAAGCCAATAACAACTGGAATATCATTGAAGATTTCGTTGAATATATGAGCGGCAGAGAGAATGACATTTGGTATGCCACCAACATGGAAATTCACGATTATCTGGAAGCCTACGGGCAGTTGATTTTCTCGGCAGATTGTGAGCGGGTTTATAACCCCACCGTGCAGAAGCTGTGGTTCTCGTTCAACGGAAAACCGATGGAGATTGCTCCCGGGGAAACGTTGATGCTCGGTTGATCGTTATTTGGAAAAGCGGCGGTGTGCGTGCAAACGCACAC
>CAKJZF010000022.1 GCA_918290775.1 Clostridiales bacterium
AATCTATGGTGGGTTTGTGTGAATAGCCCCAAGCCACCTTTCCAATGTTTGCCTTAAATCACGTAGTTGTCGGTCGGATCAACCCGCATCAGGTCAGCGAGCGTCACGCCGTCCAAACATTCCGAAATTGCCCGGGAAAGTTTTTTCCAAAGCGGAAGGGTACGGCATTCCGCCGCGCGTGCGCAGGGAGACGCCGATTCCTCCAGGCAGACGACCGGGACCAGCGATCCCTCGGTCACCCGCAGAATATCTCCAACGCGATAATCGGAGGGGTCGTGGTCGAGCTGATAGCCGCCCCCTTTTCCGTGGGCGGTGGAGACCATTCCGTTGGCGGAGAGCAGGGACATGACCTGCTCCACATATTTTAAGGAAATTTCCTGACGCGCGGCGATCTCCTTGAGGGGGATATAGGTTCCGTTTCGGTGTTCCGCCAGGTCGATCAAAACGCGCAGGGCATACCTGCCGCGGGTGGAAATCATCATTCTTTCATCTCCTTTCGACGCAATCAGTCTGCAAAGAGCGGCGTGGAGAGATAGCGGTCGCCGGTGTCGGGAAGAAGCACGACAATCTTTTTGCCGGCGTTTTCGGGGCGTTTCGCAAGCTCGATCGCGGCGTACGTTGCCGCGCCGGAGGAAATGCCGACCAAAACACCCTCGCTCTTGCCGATCTGTTTGCCCGTTGCAAAGGCGTCCTCGTTGCTGACGGCTATGATCTCGTCGTAGATATGCGTGTTGAGCACATCGGGAACGAAGCCCGCGCCGATGCCCTGAATCTTGTGGGCACCCGACACGCCGGTGGAAAGCACGGCGGAAGAAGCCGGTTCAACAGCCACGATCTTCACATCGGGCTTTTTGGACTTGAGGTATTCGCCAACGCCCGTAACGGTTCCGCCTGTCCCGACACCGGCAACGAAGATATCAACCTCACCATCGGTATCCTCCCAAATTTCGGGGCCGGTTGTCTCGAAATGCGCTTTGGGATTCGCGGGGTTCACAAACTGACCGGGAATGAAGCTGTTGGGCGTTGCGTCGGCAAGCTCCTGCGCTTTGGCGATCGCGCCCTTCATGCCCTTTGCACCCTCGGAGAGAACCAGCTCGGCGCCGTAAGCCTTCATCAGTTGGCGGCGCTCGATCGACATGGTCTCAGGCATGACAATGATGATGCGGTAGCCTTTCGCGGCGGCAATGGCGGCAAGACCGATTCCGGTGTTTCCGGAGGTCGGCTCGATGATCACGGAACCGGGCTTGAGCTTGCCGGAGGCTTCGGCTTCGTCAATCATGGATTTCGCGATGCGATCCTTCACGGATCCGGCGGGGTTGAAATATTCGAGCTTTGCGTAGATTTTTGCGTTGAGGTTGAGATTCTTTTCGATGTGAGTCAGCTCCAAGAGGGGCGTTTTTCCGACGAGTTGATCCGCCGAGGTATAAATGTTTGCCATGATGCATGGTCTCCTTTTCATCAATAAAATGTGGAATTTTGAGCAGACGGTATGAAAATTTACGTTTTGGTAAAACCGATTAGGGGATCAACATCGCGTCCCAAAGGGAACAATCAGCAGGGGCATTTTGCTTCTCCTTTGAATTTGTTTTCCGCCGTTTCCGGCGGTCTTGCTGACATTATATACCCATTTACCCACTTTGTCAATAGGTTTTGAGAAATTTTTGAAATTTTTTCAAAAGTGGATCGCGAGGAGAAACAATTGCTAACGCCCCTCTCAAACTTTCCTCAACCAAAAGAGGGAAATTGGATAGGCGGTGGGATCTTTCGCCGTCTGCCTCTCCTCCCAAAAACACGACGCACCGGCGAGCTTTTTGGCTCGCCGGTGCGTGGCTTCGTTTTTCAGCTTATTTTGCAATGTCGCCGTCCGTGCAATGGATCGTGTAGGAGCCGGTGTCGGCGTTCCAGCCGGATCCTTTGCTACTGATCGCGTTCCATTGTGCAATCGTGCCTTGGAAGTGGATACTTGTCAGTCCGCTACAACCACGGAACGCATACCATTCAATGCTCGTCACGCTGTCCGGAATCGTGACGCTTGTCAGTCCGCTACAACCATTGAACGCACAAATTCCAATACTCGTCACGCTGTTCGGGATCGTGATGCTTGTCAGTCCGCTGCAACCATAGAACGCAGAACTTCCAATGCTCGTCACGCTATCCGGGATCGTGATGCTCGTCAGTCCGCTGCAATAGGAGAACGCCGAATCTCCAATGCTCGTCACGCTCTCCGGGATCGTGACGCTCGTCAGCCCGCTACAACCATCGAACGCATACTTTCCAATGCTCGTCAATTGACTGCCTTCCTCGAACAGGACACTCGTCAGCCTGCTACAACCCCAGAACGCCCAAACTCCAATGCTCGTCACGCTGTTCCCGATCGTAACGTTCGTCAGTCCGCTGCAACCATAGAACGCATAATCTCCAATGCTCGTCACGCTGTTCGGGATCGTGACGCTCGTCAGCCCGCTACAATACTTGAACGCATACCATCCAATGCTCGTCAATTGACTGCCTTCCTCGAACAGGACACTCGTCAGCCCGCTACAACCATCGAACGCCCAACCTCCAATGCTTGTCACGCTGTTCGGGATCTCGATGCTTGTCAGTCCGCTACAACCATAGAACGCACTCCCTCCAATGCTTGTCACGCTGTTCCCGATCGTAACGTTCGTCAGTCCACTGCACCCAGAGAACGCTCCTTCTCCCATGCTTGTCACGCTATTTGGAATGACAATGCTTGTCAATTCGATGCAATCAAGAAACGCTTTCTTCCCAACGCCGGTTACCGTTTCTTCTGCCGGCGATTTTGACGGGATCACAATGTCCTTATCGGTGCAAGTACCGATGCCGGAGACATAGCAAGTACCGTCGCCGTTCGATGTGAAAGCAAGTCCCTCGCTATACACCACCGGATCTTCTGCTGGTTCTTCCGGTTTTGTCGTTTCTTCTGAATCGGTCGGCTGTTCGGTCGTTTGCGTATCCGATGTCATAGGTTCGGTCGTCGTGACTTCGGTTGCCGACGTGTCCATGCCTTCCAGCGATGAAATGAGACTGTCGATTTCGGGTATGCCCGTGGAACTTCCGTCGCACCCTGCAAACAGTGCGAGGATCGCCGCCAACAAGACGGAAAGGAATGTGAGTGCTGTGATTTTGGGCTTCATTTGTTTTCCTCCAATGAAAAAATAAAAAAGTGCGCAGCACGAAGCCACGCACCGAAAAACGTAGCCCCGTTTGCTGCGACACAAATGAATTTTCATAGCGTTCCACGAGAAAGCATACGAAAATGGAGCATACATTTTTGCCGAAACAAAAATGTACACTTACTCGTGGATTTATTCATTTGTGTCGCATCTTCATTTTACCATGTCGGGCAGGATTTGTCAAGATTCTTTCCGAAAATATATTCAGACAATCAGAAAAGGCGCTCCGCGAAGCGCCTTTTTTGCGTGGGTTTATTTTTTCCAACCGATCAGATCCTTGATGACCTCGCCCGCCATGATCAGTCCGACCACCGATGGGACGAACGCGTTCGAACCGGGAATATCGCGCCGTTCCGTGCATTTGCGCTCGGTTCCGGGCGGGCAAACGCAATTTGTCCGACAGCTGATGGTCGGGTCGTCAATCGGCTTGATGGGCTGCTCATCCGACCAGACCACCTTCAGTTTTTTGATACCCAACCGCTTCAATTTGTAGCGCATGACCTTTGCAAGCGGGTCCATCTCGGTTTTGTAAATGTCCGAGACGCGGAATCGGGTCGGGTCAACCTTGTTTCCGGCGCCCATCGAGCAGATGATCGGGACACCCGCCGCCTTTGCCGCAGTGACCAATCCGATTTTTCCGGTCACCGTGTCGATCGCGTCGACCACATAGTCATATTGTGAGAAGTCAAATTGATCGGCAGTGGAGGGAAGGAAGAAGGTTTTGTAGGTGCGAACCACGCAGTCGGGGTTGATGTCGTGAACGCGCTCCTCGGCAACGTCCACCTTGTATTCCCCAACCGATTTGCGCGTGGCAATGATTTGGCGGTTGAGATTGGTCAGGCAAATGCGGTCGTCGTCGATCAGATCAAGCGAACCGACGCCGGAACGAGCAAGGGCTTCTACCGCGTAGCCGCCAACGCCGCCGATCCCGAAAACCGCCACACGGGCGGATGACAGGCGGGACATGGCGTCCTTGCCAAACAGCAATTGTGTACGAGAAAACGGATTTTGCATCTTACACCTCTTGAAAAAACCGATCCGAATGACAATATTATAGCATTTGGACGGGCATTTGTCAAGAGACGGGATCACCGCGAAAAAAGGATTTGCACGCATTTGCGGGCAAATCTCTTGACAAGCCGGAAAAACTGTGGTAAAATGGTACTGTTCCGCTCGGGGAGAAGGAATGATTCGTTCGACCTTCCGCTTTTCCGGGCGAGGGCATCCGGAGGGTTATCGAAGCGGTCATAACGAGGCGGTCTTGAAAACCGTTTGAGAGCAATCTCGCGTGGGTTCGAATCCCACACCCTCCGCCAAATTCCCGGGACGGTTCGGTGACCGTCCCGGGAATTTTTGATATCGGACTTTATGAGCGGTTGCTCCATGCCTCGATTCCGGCTTTGAGACGGGAAAGGCCGTCCTCCAGCGTGGATCGCGGGCAGGCAATGTTCAGTCGCAGGAAATGATCGCCTCCCGCGCCGTATGCCGCGCCGGCGGAGAGATAGAGTCCCGTTTCCCGGCGGATGAAATCGGCGACCTCGCGGCTGTTTCCGCGCAGGGAACCGAGGTCGATCCAAAGCAGGTAGGTCGCCTCGCCCGGAACCAGCCGGATAGCCGGAATCTCCGAGGCGAGAAATTCCGCCGCGCGGTGACGGTTTTTCCAGAGATACGCACGAAGCTCGTCCAGCCAATCGCCCCCGCGGTTGAAAGCGGCGATTGCCGCCGCGGTTGCAAAGGCGTTCGGTTCGGCGACCTCATCGGTGTTGAGCGCACGCCAAATTTTGTGGCGAAGGACGGGATTTGGAACATAAACGGCGGCGGTTTGAAGCCCGGCAAGGTTGAAGGCTTTGGTCGGCGCGATGCAGGTCACGCTCACCTCGCGGCAAGCCTCCGAAACCGAGGCAAAAGGAATATATTCGGTTCCCGGTTCGGTCAGGTCACAGTGAATCTCATCTGAAATCACGGTCACGTGATGTTTTTGCGCGAGTTCTCCGATTTTGAAAAGCGTCCCCCGATCCCAAATTTTGCCGATGGGATTGTGCGGGTTGCAGAGAATCATCAGTGTCGTTTGCGGATCGGCAAGCTTTCGCTCGAGATCCGCAAAATCCACCGAATAGGAGCCGCCTTCATAGATCAGCGGACTTTCCGAAACGCGGCAGCCGTTGTTAAGGATGCTGTTATAAAAAATGTTGTAAACCGGGGACTGAATCAAAACGTTTTCATTCGGCGTGGTCAGTTTGCGGACGGCGGAGGAGATGGCGGGAATTACACCGGTACAGAAGATCAACCCGTCCTTTTCCATGCGAAATCCATGGCGGCGATCCCACCAACCGATATAGGCGTCGTACCATTCGTCTGGGATGTCGGCATAGCCGAAGATCCCGTGGTCAAGCCGCTTTTGAAGTGCCTCGATGACCTCGGGCGCCGCGAGGAAATCCATATCCGCGACCCACATCGGCAGTTCACCGTCACCGACCGCCCATTTATAGGAGTCGGTTCCTCTGCGGGATACGGGGGTATCAAAATCGTAATGTTTCATATCAACCTCTGAGCCATTCGGGCTTGTCCGGGCGGGATTGGATGTCGGAGCAGACGATTTTGGTTTTGGTTTGGTCAATTTTATCTTTTTCGATAATCAGTTCGCCGATCTGCGCCGCGCGAATAATTCCGCTTCCCGGATTCAGAACGCTTTCCACCCGGGAGGTGATTTCAGCGTCCACATCGGAATATTCAAAAGCGAGTGTGGTGTTGATCAGCTTGCAATGAATCATTTTCAGGTTTTCGATGTAGCACATACCCTGAAGGCTTTCGATCGTGCAGTTGACAAACGTCAGGTTTTTCGCGTTCCATCCGAGGTATTCTCCGGATATAAAGGAATCGTAGACGGTGACGTTTTCGCTGTTCCAGAACGCGTCTTTGGTAAGCATACGCGAATTTCGGATCGTTCCGTTCCGAACGCCGTCAAAGGCGTAGCTGCCGTCGAGCACAAGTCCGTCGATCTCGATGTCGGAGCAATTCATTCCAAAATAATGTCCCTTTGCCGTCACGTTTTTGAGCGTGACTCCGCTGCAATGCCAGAGCGTTTCCTCGGCGTTGGGGAAGGTGACGTTTTCCATGGATAGGTCATGGCACCGGCGGAAATTTTTCGGCGCCTGCACGATGGCGTTTTTCACGGACACGCGGCCGGAATACCAAACGCCGGCACGCGCTGTGTCAAACCATGTGCAGTCGGTTGCCTTGACGTCCCGACAATACCAAAGCGGGTATTTCCAACGGAACATGGACCCGACCAATTCAATGTTTCGGCTTTCCTTGAGCGGGGATTCTCCATCCTCGAAAACGGTGTCAATGATGCGAAGATCGCGGCTTCCGAACAGCGCACGTTCGCCCGTCAATGTTTGTTGTTGAATCTCTTTCATAATGGCTCCCGGGAATCAGTTTACGGTTTGTATCTTCATTTTATCATTTTTCTTGACGAATTGCAAGTACTTTTGTAGGATTTTATATAAAAAACAAATTTTCCGATTTTCAGAAAAAGACAGCCCGCCCGGGTGGCTTTTCTCGTTGAATCCATGCACCCCGGGCAGGCTGTTTTTTTCATGCGTATATGCAAAAACGAGCTATTTTGTCCCTTTTTCTTTCTTTGTCCGCGGCGCAACGGCTTGCATATAAGTGCGCTCCTGCGTAAAGCCCCGCCCGCGCACCTCTTTGATCTTGGTCACGGTCATGAACGCGTTCGGGTCAAGTGAACGGATCAGCTCCGAAGCGTCATGCAGTTTGCGCGACGGAAGCACGCAAAGAACGCCCTCCTGCGATTTTTCCAGCCGTCCGGTTTCAATCAGCGTCATCGTGACGCCAACATCCAGCCGGGTCAGAAGCAATTCGCGGATTTCATTGTAACGATCGGAAACCACGAAAATCTGCACCTTGGATTTACCGATGATGATGGTTTGATCCAGCAGAATGGTTTCCAAAACCAAGACCAGGATTCCGAGCAGGATCTTTTGCGGATCCGAAAAAAACGCCTGCGCCCCGAGAACGACCAGATCGGAGAGATAGACCAAAAACGAAAGGGAGATGTGAAACCAGTGGTGAAAAACAAGGTTGATCACGTCAACGCCGCCCGTAGAGGACCCGACCCGCATCACAAGTCCCAGCGAGATTCCGAGCAGGGTTCCGGCGAAGATCGCCGCCAATGTCGGGTCATCGGTCAATTCTCCGATGTGCGGGATCCGCTGCATTCCGATCAGCATCAGGGGATAAAGAACCGAGCTTGCCACAGTGGACAGAAAGAATTTCTTGCCGAGAACCATCAGACCGAACAACAGCAGGAGGATGTTCATAACCAACACGGCGATTGCCGTATCAAACCACGGATTGATCTTGTTCAGAACGATGCCGATCCCGGTGGTTCCTCCCATGATGATGTCATGCGGGATGATGAACGCGGCAACGAGAAACGCGAGAAGCGCGTTGCCAAGCAGAATGCAGACGCTTGTAATAGTCAGGCGTTTCCATTTTCCGTCAGTGAATTGCAAATCAAAAACCTCTCAATTCTTCGGGGTTGATCCGTTTCCGTTCGGGTTGCCGATGCGCTTGATGATGTTTTCGTATGTCAAACCGTAGCTTTCCGCAATATCCCGCGCATAGCTCTTTCCGTCCGGCTTTGCACGCAGAATGCGGAACGATCTCTTTCCTTCTCCTTCCATTCCGGCAACGAGCGTGTCGATCGCAACGCCGCCGGACGCCAGCGAACGCCGATTCAGATCCTCGATTTCGGCGGCAAGTTCATGCAAATGGGTGGAAAAGAGGCAACGGCAGCCGATGTGGGCAAGACCTCCTAATACCTCGGCGGCAATGTAGGACGCTTCAAAACTGCCTGTGGATGAAAGGGACTCGTCGAGCAAAACGAGGCTGTTCGGGGTCACGCAGTCAAAAATTTCACCCAACCGCGCACATTCCTCGCCCAGTCGTCCTTTGTCAATGGTGTCCTCGGCGCCGGTCGGGAAATGGGTATAGATTCCGTCTACGGGGGAGATGGAGATTCCTTCGGCAGGCAGATACATTCCCAACTGCAGCATGACCTGCGCCAAGCCGAGCGCACAGGTGATGACCGATTTTCCGCCGCGGTTCGGACCTGTCAAAACGTAAATCCCGGCGTTCTCATCAAACTTCAGGTCATTCGGAACAATCGCTTCCTCGATCTTGAGCGCCACGCAGGGATTGTACAGCGCCTGCGCGGAAAACGCGCGGTCGTTCATCGGGCGAATGTCGGGAACGGCGAGCGGACAGCCCTTCTGCTTCAGATCGAGCAACATCTGCGTCCCGCGAACGAGAAATTCAAATTCGGGCATCAGATTCAGCACGAATTCGGTGTTTTCGAGAACATAGGTCTGAACGATTTTTTTCCATGACCGAAGGGAGGACTTATAAACCTCGTTGATCGCGCTGTTGAAAGCGTTTGCCAACGCGGTTTTTTGATTCTCGGATTGTTTTTTTCCAAACGGTACGAGTCCCGCGATGCAGGTGTATTCGTCGTTTTTGAAATTCAGACGCAGAATTTTGTCCAAAACGTCGCCGGATTTGAAATACTCGGGATTGATGGAGAGCACCCCGGCGGAGGTCGGACGCAACTGCGCGTCCAAATTGACCCCGATGGTCACGGAGCGGATCTCGCGCACCCGGCGCGTCAGCTCCGACAATTTTTGATTCAGCTCTTTGTAGTAGTCGCTTTCGGCAAGCTCGGTAATCAGATCGGCAAGAGAAGCGAAAGCGGGGCTTTTCAGCCGGCTCTTGACCGTTGTCAGAGCGCTGTGCAGAACCTCGACGCTTGAAACGTACAGCTCGATCTCGGTCATGCTCGAAAGGTAGTCGTTCGGATCCCCGCTGTCGGCTTCCAGACGGCGCAGCTCCATGATGTCGTTGAGAATCGGCACCAGCCGCCCCAACATTTCGGTCAGTTCGGGGCAACGCATCATGTCGTCAAATGTGGCGAGGCGGTAGCGCATGACGGCGGGATCGGTGGTCAAGAACGAGGAGAGATCCCCGCCGTTCAGCGAAAACACGTCCAAAAGACCCAACTCTTCCAACGTAAAGAGGTCGATGTCGGGCAAGTCCTCTCCGCTCTCGTGGCGGCGGCGGGACGCCTCGTCGGGATAAATCAAACTGAATCCTGTAAAATCCATGTCCATATCCTTTCGTGTTTATCTATCTCCCATTTTATCACAAAAAATGCGATTCGTCTATACAAATACGGAATTTTTTTACCGAATCCCGAAAAAAACTTGACCGTTCGCTCGGGTTATGTTAAAATAGAGAGGAACTACAATGAGGGAAGGGGGGATTGCGGATGCCTGTGGCAACGAACCTGACGGAACTTTGGATGGACGAAGAAAAACGGGATGCGCTGTTGCTCTGCGGCAAGCGAACCGGCGGAGCCGACTATGCGGTGTTTCAAGCACTTTGCGAGTCGTTTGCGCGGATGGAGGGGCATCCGGCGCGTCTGCGTGCGGAGGAACAGCTTCGCCGTCTGTTCGGTTGCAATCTGCCGCCCATCCCGGAGAACGGTGAAACCATATGGGCGTTGACAGCCGACCGCCTGTTGCTCTCTCCCGTCGAGCGTGTTGCCGCCGTTGAAATTGCCGCTCCGGGTCAACCCGACGGACGCGTACCGACACTGCCGCCCCAAACCGGTTCTCTTTCGGACTATCCCGAGCTACCGGACATGGACGCGACCGATTTCGCCGCGTGGGAGAAACAAGCCGAGGCATGGCTTGAACGGAATTCATCCATAAAGGGAATCTCACTGCGGCTTCCCAAGACCTTTCACGCTGTCAGACCCAGCCGGTACGGCGCAGATCGACATCTTTCCGGCGTGGCACCGAACGAGGATCTTTGGATCTCGCAAACCGATCGTTTTCTTCTATACGCCCTGCAAAAAAGAGAGCAAAAACTCCTTCTGATCACGCGTTGCGATCCGGGGGAAATCGTGCGTCTTTCGGAAGCGGTTGCCCCGGGGTCAACGGGGGGTCCGCCCATT
>CAKJZF010000023.1 GCA_918290775.1 Clostridiales bacterium
CCACGGCGAGAAAACCCGCATTGTGGCGGGTGTTTTCATATTGCTTGCCCGTGTTTCCGAGCCCGACGATCAACCATGCGATCGGCTCGCGCTCGTTTGGTTCCTTTTTCTGAATCCGGCGAAACAGATCAAAAATATCTGCCATGAGACAGGATTCCCCCTCGGTGGATGATGGATGAAAATGATGAGATGAGAACGCGCGGACGGCGGAAACCCCGGTGCGTTTCAACGCTTCTCAACGACGCGAAAAGGCGCCCGATCCGATATGCCCCATCTATGACGGGCTGTTCGGATCCGCCGCGCGGATTGTTCTTTTCGCTCCTTATTATACTATATTTTTCCGCGTTTGTCAAACGGAAACGGAAGTTTTTCTTTCGTTCACAAAATGTTTACATTTCAAATGAGCGAATATACCTGTAAAAGTATGGAAAAAAACAAAGGAATATGGTATAATAACAGGCGAACTGTGACATGGGACAACTATGGTACGGCTTTTTGGCACGTCCAAAGGGGTCATCATGTCGAAAAAAACAAATTATGGAGGAATATCAAACATGGCAAAGAAGTATTGCTATCTCTTTACCGAGGGCGACGCCAATATGCGTGAATTGCTCGGCGGTAAAGGCGCGAACCTCGCGGAGATGACCAAGATCGGTCTCCCCGTTCCCCAGGGCTTCACAATCTCGACCGAGGCTTGCACGCAGTATTATGAAGATGGCAGAAAAATCAACGATGAAATCATGGCGGAGATCATGAAAAACGTTGAGAAGATGGAGGAGATCAACGGCAAGAAATTCGGAGACCTGAAGAATCCGCTTCTTGTTTCCGTCCGTTCCGGCGCACGCGCTTCCATGCCCGGCATGATGGATACCATCCTGAACCTCGGTCTGAACGATGAGGTTGTTGCCGCAATGATCAAGGGCAACCCCGATCCCGCATTTGAGAGATTCGTTTATGACTCCTACCGCCGCTTCATCCAAATGTTCTCGGATGTTGTTATGGAGGTCGGAAAGAAGTATTTCGAGCAGCTCATCGACGCGATGAAAGAGAAGAAGGGCGTGAAGTTCGACGTCGAGCTGACCGCCGCCGATCTCAAAGAGTTGGCTTCCCAGTTCAAAGCCGAGTACAAGAAGCAGTTGGGCAAGGATTTCCCGAGCGATCCGAAGGAACAGCTTTACGAAGCGATCCGCGCGGTGTTCCGCTCTTGGGACAACCCCCGCGCCAACGTCTATCGCCGTGACAACGACATCCCGTATTCTTGGGGTACCGCCGTCAACGTGATGCCGATGGTGTTCGGTAACCTTAATAACAACTCCGGTACGGGCGTTGCGTTCACGCGCGATCCCGCAACAGGCGAGAAGAAGCTGATGGGCGAGTTCCTCGTGAACGCGCAGGGCGAGGACGTCGTTGCGGGCGTTCGCACGCCGATGCCCATCTCTCAGATGGAAGCGCAGTTCCCCGAAGCGTACAAGCAGTTTGTGGAAGTTTGCAGCATCCTTGAGAATCGTTATCGCGATATGCAGGATATGGAGTTCACCGTTGAAAACGGCAAGCTCTATATGCTCCAGTGCCGCAACGGTAAGAGAACCGCGCAGGCGGCGCTTCAGATCGCGTGCGACCTCGTTGACGAGGGTATGAGAACCGAGAAGGAAGCGGTTCTGATGATTGACCCCCGTAACCTTGACACGCTCCTGCACCCGCAGTTTGACGCGAAGGCGCTGAAGGCGGCGAAGCCGCTCGGACGCGGTCTCGGCGCATCCCCCGGAGCCGCTTGCGGACAGATCGTGTTCACCGCGGATGACGCGGAAGCATGGAAGAAGGCGGGCAAGAAGGTCATTTTGGTTCGCTTGGAGACCTCTCCCGAGGATATTACGGGTATGAAGGCGGCGCAGGGCATCCTGACCGTTCGCGGCGGTATGACCTCCCACGCGGCAGTGGTCGCGCGTGGCATGGGTACCTGCTGCGTTTCCGGATGCGGCGACATTGTTATGGATGAAGAGAACAAGCAGTTCACGCTGGCGGGCAAGACCTTCCGCGAGGGCGACGTGATCTCCATCGACGGTTCCACCGGTAACATCTACGGCGAAGCGATCGCAACGGTTGACGCCACCATCGGCGGCAACTTCGGACGCATCATGAGCTGGGCGGATAAATACCGCAAGCTCAAGGTTCGCACCAATGCGGACACCCCGCGCGACGCAAAGAAGGCACGGGAGCTTGGTGCGGAAGGCATCGGTCTGTGCCGTACCGAGCATATGTTCTTCGAGCCGGATCGTATCGCCGCGTTCCGCGAGATGATCTGCTCCGACACCGTTGAGGAGAGAGAAGCGGCGCTCGCCAAGATTCTGCCGATGCAGCAGGGCGACTTCGAGAAGCTCTATGAAGCGCTCGAGGGTTATCCCGTTGTCATTCGTTTCCTCGACCCGCCGCTCCATGAGTTCGTTCCTACCACAGAGGAGGACATCGAGCTTCTTGCCAAGGCGCAGAATAAGCCCGTTGAGAAGATCAAGGCGATCATCGCAAGCCTGCATGAGTTCAACCCGATGATGGGTCACCGCGGATGCCGTTTGGCGGTTACCTATCCCGAGATTGCGGCAATGCAGACGAGAGCGGTCATTCGCGCGGCAATCAACACCAAGAAAGCGCATCCCGATTGGAATGTGGAGCCTGAAATCATGATTCCGTTGGTGGGAGAAGTGAAAGAGCTCAAGTACGTCAAGAATGTTGTGGTGAAGGTGGCCGATGAGGAGATCGCCGCGGCGAAGAGCAATCTGAAATATCAGGTTGGTACCATGATCGAGATCCCGCGCGCCGCACTGACCGCGGATGACATCGCAAAAGAGGCGGAGTTCTTCTGCTTCGGTACCAACGACCTGACGCAGATGACATTCGGCTTCAGCCGCGACGACGCAGGTAAGTTCCTCGGCGCGTACTACGATGCCAAAATCTACGAGAATGATCCGTTTGCCAAGCTCGACCAGGTCGGCGTTGGCAAGCTGATGAAGATGGCGGTTACCCTTGGTCGCGAGGCGCGTCCGGGGCTCTCCTGCGGTATCTGCGGTGAGCACGGCGGCGACCCGACTTCGGTTGAGTTCTGCCATCAGATCGGTTTGGATTATGTTTCCTGCTCGCCCTACCGTGTTCCGATCGCAAGATTGGCCGCGGCACAGGCAGCGCTCAAGGATTGATTCCGACCCGGTATCGTCAAGCCCGCCGTCATACCCTTTTCGGGTATGACGGCGGGCTTTTTCTCAAAAAAGGTTTTTGTGATTCTATCCTAAATGTTTGGTGTATTACCGTAAATTTGCCGCAAAAATTCTGATTTACGGTATTATTTTGTTATAATTTATAGAATAATATCAGATTTTATTCTATATAAGGCAACAGAAAACAGGCTGTCGACCGATTGACCGACAGCCTGTTTTCTGTTATCCTGTTATCGCAGACAGATGAAATGGAGCGAGATTATTTAATCTCGACGGTAGCGCCCGCCTCGGTGAGAGCGGCTTTGACTTTCTCAGCCTCATCCTTGGAAACGCCTTCTTTGATCGCCTTCGGAGCGGCCTCAACAAGATCCTTCGCGTCCTTCAGACCAAGACCCGTGATTTCGCGGACAGCCTTAATGACGTTCAGCTTGTTTGCGCCGAAGTTGGCGAGAATGACGTCGAACTCGGTCTTCTCTTCAGCGGCGGCAGCAGGAGCGGCGCCGGCAGCGGCAACCACGCCAACGGGAGCGGCGGCGGAAACGCCGAACTCTTCCTCAACAGCCTTCACAAGGTCGGAAAGCTCCAGAATGGTCAGGGATTTGATCTCTTCCAAAATGTTTGTAATCTTTTCGGATGCCATTTTCAATTACCTCCAAAATCAAGTTTGATTTTTAATGTACCGATCTGCGGGATCGGGAACCGGCGGGGAATCGCCCCGCAGCTTTGCCGAATGTGAAATTACGCTTCAGCGGGAGCCTCGGCGGGGGCTTCTGCGGGAGCGGCTTCGCCGTTCTTATCCACAACAGCCTGCAAAGCATAAGCAAAGCTGTAAAGGGGCGAACGAATGGAGCCGAGGAATTTTGCGATAAGCGTTTCCTTCGAGGGGATTTCCGCGAGGGCATTGACCGAAGCGGCGTCAATGACATTGCCGTCAACATAACCTGCGAGAATCTGGAAGGATTCGATCTTTTCTGCATATTCCTTCAGCACCTTTGCGGCAGCAACCGGATCATGTTCGCTGATCGCGATCGCAGTCATACCGGACAGATATTGCTTCAGCTCGCCGTAACCAACCTCGTCGCAGGCTCTGCCGGTCATGGTGTTCTTCATGACGACGTACTTCACGCCTGCCTGACGCAACGCTTTGCGCATCGCAGTATCCTTGTCAACCGTGATGCCCTGGTAGTTGACCACGACACCTGCGGCAGAATTCTTGATCTGCTCTGCGAGATCGGCAACGATCTGCTGCTTTTGAGCCAGAATGGAATTGCTGGGCATTTTGTTTCACCTCCCAATGTGATGTTGAGAAAATAAAAGATCTTTCTTTCGGCGCATCATGGCAACCGCGAAGAAAGACCCAAACATACCCCGATAATACATACCGGGCAAATTCAAATCGCTCCTCGGCAGGAAAGCCATGCTTTTACCGAAACCTGCTGTCTTTGGATAACGAAGGTATTATATCACAACCAGTTTAATTTGTCAATAGTTTTTTCAATTTTTTTTCGAAGGATTGTTTCTGATCTATGGAAAGCCGCCGGGCGAATTCGTTAAGACAGGTAATCGTTTTTTCAAAATCCCCGTCGGAATTCGCCGACGGGGATTTTGAAAGGCTTTTTTCATGCAAAAACATACGCGATCAATCAAGGTCGAAAAAGATCAATTTTTAGAACAAGAACAATTTTTTGTCAATTTCCGTGACTTTTCAGAATCCGCTTTGCAGAGCGAAGAAGACGCTCCCGAAGCCATTCCGGCTCGATTACGCGAAATTCCGCTTCCAATGAGATCAGAACACCGATGAATTTTTCAACGCTGTGAAATTCGCAGACATAGCGTCCTTTTCCGAGCTTTTGCGTGATGTATGGCGTCAGTTCCATGGCGGCGAGTTTATCAGCAACTTCGAGCGTTGCCGTGTAGGGAATTTGCATTTGAATGATGGATTCCGCCGCCGCCAATTCCTCTGCGCTTTGAACCGATCCAATCTCCGGGATGTAGAGATCGTCGTTGTCCGAGGAGAGCAGAAGAGGCAGGTTAAAGGGTTCTGTGTAGTAGAATCCGCGGCGGGCGGTGTCATATTCGATCGGTGCGCCGAGCTTTTTTCGAAGAAAATCCAAATCCCGCTGTGCCTGACGAGGGGATATGTGGAAACGCTCGGCGAGTCTGTGAGAATTGGGATAGCTTTTGCTCACCAGCTTTTTGTGGAGCCATTGAATCCGTGCGTTTGCGTTCATTCTGCACCTCCGAAGGACTCGTGGTCAGTGTTTTCCGGCTCGGAAACGGGAGATTCGCTTTTGCCTGTAAAAATCATGCTGCACACGCGAATTCCTGCGGTCAGACCCACCCCGAGAAGAAACGGGACGGCCGCGATATAAGCACCGGAGAATACCTTACCTGCAATGGCGGCGAAGATTAACGGCAGGGAAGAAAGACAACAGAGAGACAGGGCGAACGATAGGAGAACCGGCGTCAACGAGGGGTTCGTCCTGCCGATCAGCGCACGGATTTCCACTGTTACGCAAAGCATAGCGGCAAGCAATCCCATCTGTGCGAGTACCTTGACCGGCGCGTTCATTTCCACGGTCATGTCAAAATAGTAGACGGCGTTCAGAACGATTGGCGCGATGATAGCGGCAAAACCCGCCCAAAGGATCGAGAAAGCGTGTTTTTCGGCAATCCGCAAGGCGGCGAGCAGGAAAAAGACGGCTGCAAGCAGAAACAGAATTGCCGAGACGGTCGCGGCTGTCTGAAGCTTTGCCGGAAAGCGATTTTTGAACACAAAAAGCAGAACGGAAGAACCCAACGCTCCGAGTGCGGCGGGAAATGTCGCGGAAGAAGGAGCGGGAAGAGGAGAAAACGGTTTGGAAAGCCGCTTGGCGACAATCGAAGCGGCAATGCCGCAAGCGATAACAAGCAGGGCGGCAACTGATGCGAGAATAGGCAACGGATTACCCAACGCAAAGTAGTTGGAAACGCCCGGATCGTAGGCTGTCGCAAAAGCGATCAGCATCAAAAGCGTTGCAAGGAAGGTCAGCGGCAACGAAGCAAGTAGCAGAATGCGGGAGATTTTCATAAGAAACGCCTCTGTTGTTCGAATTGATACCTCTATTATATCACAGAACCCATCTAAAAATATGAATAATTTGTGACATTTCGAAATCGCACGCTGCAATCTTGACAAATGCTCTAAAATATGGTATGATAGACATGCGCAAAAAGGAAACGCACGGACGCGTGTTACCAATTTTGCACACAAAAATCTACGTTTTCACAACGTAAAACAGGCATTTTTACCCTAAACAACGCCCAAATAGGCCTCAAAATCGCAATTTTAGCTTTATTTTTATGCACAATGCATAAATATATCAAGCAAAAACAAAGAAAATTCTACGTTTATATCACAAAAAACTGTTGACAAAAAGGGAATCTTTTGATATAATAGAAAAGCTTGATATGCGATGAAGCGAAAGGTTGCTTTCGGGGGACGCCCCGAAAGGGAATTTTCGCAGAGTATGTCCGTCAACCGGGCGAAAAGGTATGCACTGAGACACTCCAAAACGGCGCAAACGTGCGGCGAAGTTCTCTGATGTTTCTTTGGGTCACCCCCGGAATTTGCTTCGGCAGATGCTGATGTGCGAAGCAAACTCCGTATTTTTCAGGGGTAGAAAGAAACGCACGGGACAGTGTTGAAGGAAATGCCGACCTTGCCAAACACGCGGCTCGCGGTCAAACGTTTCATTTATTATAATAGGACGCGCCGCGGCAAGCGAAATCTGATAAGGAGGCAAAAAGCAATGGCAATCAAAGAGAAGATCAGAGTCAGACTCAAGAGCTACGATCACGTTCTGATTGACACCGCGGCAAAGAAGATCGTTGAGGTTGCAACCCGCAACGGCGCCGAGGTTTCCGGTCCTATCCCGCTTCCCACCGAGCGCGAGATCATCACGATTCTTCGTTCGGTTCACGTGAACAAGGATAGTCGCGAGCAGTTCGAGTACCGCACGCACAAGAGACTGATCGACATCATCAAACCCTCGCAGAAGGTTGTTGATGCGCTGATGAACGTAGAACTTCCCGCCGGCGTTGAGATCGAGGTTAAACTCTGATATCAAGCACCTCATCGCAACCGAAGCGGCACAAAGACAACAGTCGAGCTCCGAACCAACCCGGCGGAGCGTTCGGCAACTTTGTAAGTCATGTTGGCGCGAAGAACGTCAACCAATAATTTACAGGAGGAAAGAAAAACATGAAAAAGGGTATTATCGGTAAGAAAATCGGCATGACGCAGATCTTCGATGAGATCGGCAATGTCATTCCGGTAACGGTGATTGAAGCGGGCCCGTGCGTTGTCGCACAGAAGAAGACCGTTGAAAACGACGGTTATAACGCGCTTCAGCTCGGCTTTGAAGAGGTTAAGGAAAAGCACTTGACCAAAGCCGGGAAAGGACATTTCGCGTCTGCGGGTGTCCCCGTCAAAAAGCATCTCAAGGAGTTTCGTCTGGATGATTGCTCCGCAAACGTCGGAGACCTCGTCACCGTCGATACCTTCGCCGCAGGCGACAAGGTCGATGTAACCGGTATGACGAAGGGTCGCGGCTTCACCGGCGCGGTCAAACGTTGGAACAACCACACCCTCTGCTCCACGCACGGTGTTGGTCCGATTCACCGTCAGGTTGGCTCCATGGGTGCAAACTCCACGCCGTCCCGCGTTTATAAAAACAAGAAGATGGCGGGGCAGTACGGTAACGAGCAGGTGACGGTTCTCAACCTCAAGGTTGTGAAGATTGACACGGAAAAGAACCTGATCGCGATCAAGGGCGCGATTCCCGGCGCGAAAGACGGGATCGTGTTCATCCGCGATTCTGTGAAGGCTTGAGCGGAAGGAGGAAAACAACAATGCCAGTCGTAAAAATCGTCAATATGAACGGCGAAGCGGTCGGTGAGCTGACGCTCAACGACAAGATCTTCGGTGCGGATGTCAACGGCGCTGTTCTCCATGCCGCAGTCAGATCCTATCTGATGAATCAAAGACAGGGCACACAGTCCACGCTGACCCGCACGGAGGTTTCCGGCGGCGGCAGAAAGCCCTGGAGACAGAAGGGAACCGGCAGAGCCCGTCAGGGTTCTACGCGTTCTCCGCAGTGGACGCACGGTGGCGTGGCTCTCGGTCCGAAGCCCAGAGATTATCGCCTCGCGCTGAATAAGAAGGTTCGCAGAGCGGCGCTCTTTGGCGCACTCTCCGATAAGGTTGCAAACGGCGATCTCGTTGTGATCGACAGCATCAAGGTTGAGGAGAAGCCCTCCACCAAGACCATGGTTGCCATGTTCAAGGCGCTCGGCTTCGAAAAGACCTACACCAAGACCTATAAGACCATTGCGGTCAAAGACGGTCAAGTGGAGCGCGGAACAGAGACGCGCGAGGCAACCAAGCCGCAGCGCGCGCTGGTTGTGCTTGACGGCAACGATAAGAACGTGATCAGAAGCTGCAACAACATCCCGCAGGTCGAGACCACACAGGTCGGCGTCCTCAATGTTTATGAGGTGCTGAAAGCTGAAAAGGTGGTTCTGACCGTCGAGGCTGTGAAGAAACTCGAGGAGGTGTACGCGTGATGAAACTCGCTCAGGATATTATCATCAGACCGATCATCACGGAAGCGGCAATGGATCTTCTCTCCGCAAAGACGTATGTGTTTGAAGTCGCGAAGAATGCGACCAAGCCGGAGATCGCCAAAGCGGTTGAAGAGGTGTTCGCCTCCAATAAGATCAAGGTTGCGAGCGTTCGCACCATCAACATGAAGAAAAAGCCCAAGAGACTCGGTGTGCATTCGGGATATACGTCCGCGTGGAAGAAAGCGATCGTCACGCTGACGCCGGATTCCGGAGACATTGCGTTCTTCGAAGGCCTGAACTGATGTAGGAGGGAATCAAAATGCCTACGGTAAAGTATAAACCCACAACTCCCGCGAGAAGAAACATGTCTGTTCCTTCCTTTGAGGAGATTACCAAATTCTCTCCGGAGAAGAGCCTGATTGTTACGAAGAAAAAGCACGCGGGTCGTAACAGCTACGGGCGCATCACCGTTCGCCATAGAGGCGGCGGAAACAAGATCAAGTACCGCATCATTGATTTCAAGCGTCAGAACCCAAACGCGAATACCGTTGTCGGCATCGAATACGATCCGAACAGAACCGCGTATATCGCGCTGCTGCAGGACACCGAGGGAACCAAGAGCTATGTGATTGCTCCCGAAGGGCTGAAAGCGGGCGACGTCGTGTATTCGGGTCCCGAAGCCGACATCAAGCCGGGCAACACGCTTCCGATCGCGAACATTCCGGTCGGTACTGTGATCAACAATATCGAGATCTATCCCGGAAAGGGCGCACAGCTTGTCCGTTCCGCGGGCGCTATGGCGCAGTTGATCTCCAAAGAGGACAACGGCATGGCGCAGATCAGACTCCCCTCGGGCGAAGTTCGTTTCATCCGTTTGGACTGCAAAGCGACCATCGGTCAGATCGGCAATGTCGAGCATGACACCGTGAAGGTCGGTAAAGCGGGTAAGACGAGACATAAGGGCATTCGTCCAACGGTTCGCGGTTCTGTCATGAACCCCTGCGATCACCCGCACGGCGGTGGTGAAGGTAAGTCTCCGGTCGGTCATCCCGGTCCGGTCACTCCTTGGGGCAAGCCTGCTCTGGGCTATAAGACCAGAAACAAGAAGGCTCGCACCAATCAGTTCATCGTCAAGCGCAGAAATGCGAAATAAGGAGGGAATGTAAAATGAGCAGAAGCCTGAAAAAAGCACCTTATGTTGAAGAAAAGCTCTTCAATCGCATTGAAGCCATGAACGCCAACGGTGAGAAGAAGGTTCTCAAGACCTGGTCTCGCGCGTCCACGATCTTCCCCGAATTTGTGGGACACACGATTGCCGTTCATGACGGCAAGAAACATATCCCGGTGTATATCACCGAGGATATGGTCGGACACAAGCTCGGAGAGTTTGCACCCACGCGCACGTTCAAGGGTCACGCCGGCTCCAAAACGTCCAACAACGGTAAATAATTGTAAAGGGAGGTTCATTTCAACATGGAAGCAAAAGCATATTTGAAATACGCAAGAATTTCCCCGCGCAAGGTCAAGGTCGTGCTCGACCTGATCCGTGGTAAGGACGCGGCAGCCGCCATGGGGATTCTGAAGAACAAGCCGAGAGCCGCTTCGGAGCTGCTGATTAAGCTGTTGAACAGCGCAATCGCAAATGCGGAAAACAATTTCCACATGGATGCATCCAAACTGTATGTTTCCGAGTGCTTCGTGACCGCGGGTCCGACCCTGAAACGGATCATGCCCCGCGCAAAGGGAAGCGCTGACCGCATCCTGAAGAGAACCAGCCATGTGACCATGGCTGTGAAAGAAAGAGACTGAAAGGAGGAAACAACAGAATGGGACAGAAAGTAAATCCCCACGGTTTGAGAGTGGGTGTGATTAAAAACTGGGATTCGAGATGGTTCGCAAAGGACGAAGTGTTCGGCGATACCCTTGTTTCCGACTATAACGTCAGAAAGTATCTCAAAAAAGCCCTGTATGACGCGGGTATCTCCAAGATCGAGATCGAGCGCGACGGTCACAGAGTCCGTGTGTTCGTGAATTGCGCGAAGCCGGGCATGGTGATCGGGCGCGGCGGCTCCGAGATTGAGAAATACCGCCTGCAGCTCGAGAAAATGGTTGGTATGCCGGTCGCGCTCAACGTGGTTGAGATCAGACAGCCCGACCTTGACGCTCAGCTGGTTGCCGAAAATATCGCGAAGCAGATTGAGAACCGTGTTGCGTTTCGCCGCGCCATGAAGATGGCGATCCGGAACACCATGAGACTCGGCGCACGCGGAATCAAGGTCAACTGCGGCGGGCGTTTGGCGGGTGCAGATATCGCGAGAAGCGAGCACTACCATGAAGGTACCATCCCGCTTCAGACCCTGCGTGCCGACATCGAGTACGGCTTTGCCGAAGCGAACACCACCTACGGTAAGATCGGCGTGAAGGTTTGGATCTATAAGGGCGAGATTCTGAACGAGGTCAACAGACCCGGCAGCAATCAGAGACGCGACCGCAGAGATGATCGCCGCGGCGACAGACGCGACAATCGGGGTCCGAGAGGTGATCGCCGTGATGGCGGACGCCGCGAAGGACAGAGAAACGGTGCGCCTCGTCAGAACAACGGCGAGCGCCGTGAGAGAACTCCGAGAGAAGGAGGCGCAAAGTAAGTTATGTTAATGCCGAAAAGAGTCAAATTCCGTCGCGTTCAGCGCGGCAGAATGAAGGGCAAGGCATCCCGCGGAACCACGATCAGCAACGGTTCCTACGGACTTGTGGCGCTTGAGCCAGCATGGATCACCAGCAATCAGATCGAGGCGGCACGTATCGCAATGACGCGTTATATCCGCCGCGGCGGTCAGGTTTGGATCAAGATTTTCCCCGATAAGCCGATCACCGAAAAGCCCGCCGAGACCCGAATGGGTTCCGGTAAAGGTTCGCCCGAGTATTGGGTGGCGGTTGTGAAGCCGGGACGCATCCTGTTCGAGATGGACGGCGTTGCCGAGGATGTTGCGAAGGAAGCAATGCGTTTGGCGGGACACAAGCTCCCGATCAAGACAAAGTTTGTTTCCAAGTCATCCGAGGAGAAGGAGGGTTAAGCAGATGAAAGCAGCAGAACTCAGAAAAATGTCTGTTGAGGCGCTTGAGGGAAAGCTGAAGGAGCTCAAAACCGAGCTTTTCAATCTCCGCTTCCAGCACGCGATCAATCAACTGGATAACCCCCACAAAATGACCGAGGTGAAGCACGATATCGCGCGCGTCATGACGGTCCTTCAGGAACTGAAGAAAGAGGAGGCTTAATCAGTTATGGCAGAAGAAAGAGCATTGAGAAAAACCAGAGTCGGTATTGTCGTCAGCGATAAGATGGACAAAACCGTTGTGGTTGCCGTACAGGATAACGTGAAGCATCCTCTTTACGGCAAGATCGTGAAGAGAACGCTGAAGCTGCACGCGCAGGATGACGAAAACGCCTGCGGCGTTGGCGACAGAGTCCGCCTCATGGAAACCAGACCGCTTTCCAAAACCAAGAGATGGCGCGTGGTCGAGATCATCGAGAAGGCAAAATAATTTTTGCCTTCCGATGATAAAAAAGTTCACTTGTTCACGAATAGTAGATACGTCGTAGCGTATTGAATCAGTAGGAGGAAAACAAAAGTGATTCAGCAACAAAGTTTAATGAAAGTTGCCGATAACACGGGCGCTAAGGAACTGATGTGCATCAGAGTCCTCGGCGGCACGGGCAGAAGATATGCCAACATCGGTGACGTTGTTGTCTGCGCGGTCAAGAAAGCGACACCCGGCGGCGTCGTCAAAAAGGGCGAGGTTGTGAAGGCTGTGGTCGTCAGAACCGTGCATGGCATGAAGAGAGCAGACGGCTCTTATATCAAGTTCGATGAGAACGCGGCAGTGATCATCCGCGAGGATAAAACCCCGCGCGGAACCCGTATTTTCGGGCCTGTCGCAAGAGAACTCCGCGAGAAGGAATACCTCAAGATTCTGTCTCTCGCACCCGAAGTGCTTTGAGGAGGTAGAGAACAATGGCAAATCTGCACATTAAAAAAGGCGATACCGTTGTGGTTCTTTCCGGAGATGACAAGGGTGTGATCGGCGAGGTAATCGCGGCGGCTCCCGCAGAGGGAAAGGTGCTGGTGAAGGGCGTCAACATCATTCACAAGCACGTCAAACCCCGCAAGCAGGGCGAATCGGGCGGCATCATTGACGCCGAGGGCGCGGTTTACGCGTCCAAAGTTGCGATCTATTGCCCCGATTGCAAGAAGGGCGTTCGCACAAAAGCCGACAAGAACGGCGACAAAAAAATCCGTGTTTGCGCAAAGTGCGGACACAAATTCGATTGAGGAGGTAAAGAACAATGGCAAGAATCAGAGATCTTTATAAAGCCGAAGTTGCTCCCGCCCTCATGAAGAAATTCAACTACAAGAGCGTGATGCAGATCCCGAAGCTCGACAAGATTGTTGTCAATGTGGGCGTGGGTGAAGCGAAGGACAACTCCAAGGCTTTGGACGCGGTTCTGAACGATTTGGCAATCATCACCGGTCAGAAGGCAATCGCGACCACGGCAAAAAAATCTGTGGCAAACTTCAAGATCCGTCAGGGCATGAAGATCGGCGCAAAGGTGACTCTGCGCGGCGACAGAATGTATGAGTTTTTGGACAGACTCTTCAATTTCGCTCTCCCGAAAGTGCGCGACTTCAAGGGCATCAACCCCAACGCATTTGACGGAAGAGGAAACTACGCGCTCGGTCTGAAGGAGCAGCTGATCTTCCCCGAAATCGAATACGATAAGGTTGAGAAGATCCGCGGTATGGATATTTGCTTCGTCACAACGGCAAACACCGATGAAGAAGCACGCGAGTTGCTGACGATGCTCGGCGCTCCGTTCGCGAAATAATCAGGGAGGTAAAGACGATGGCAAAGAAATCCATGATTCTCAAGCAGCAGAAGGAGCAGAAATTCTCCTCGAGAACGTATAACCGCTGCAAAATCTGCGGACGTCCCCATGCTTATCTCCGCAAATTCGGCATCTGCCGTATCTGCTTCCGCAATCTCGCCTATAAGGGTGAGATTCCGGGCGTGAAGAAGGCGTCCTGGTAATCCGCGAACCCCCACCTATCGGCAGGAAATCGAGACCAGCCAAGCGCAGTTGGATTTAACCACCGATATGCCGCCCGATCAGGGCAGCAAGACAAATGAAACTTGCATCAGGAGGAAAAGAAAATGCAAATGTCAGACGTAATCGCCGATATGCTCACCAGAATCCGCAACGCGAACGACGCGAAGCACCAGACGGTGGACATTCCGGCATCCAACATGAAAAAAGCAATTGCCCAAATCCTCGTTGAGGAAGGCTACGTGAAGTCCTATCAGGTGATCGAGGACGAGAAGCAGGGAACCATTCGGGTCACCCTGAAGTATCTCCCCGGCAAGCAAAAGGTCATTCGCGGCATCCGCCGCGTATCCAAGCCCGGTCTGCGGATCTACGCGGGCTGCGAGGATATGCCCAGCGTGATGAACGGTCTCGGCATTGCGATTGTTTCCACATCCAAGGGTATCATGACAGGCAAGAAAGCACGCGAGCTGAATGTCGGCGGCGAAGTTCTTGCGTTCGTCTGGTAATCGAAACGGGAGGTAACGAAAATGTCAAGAATCGGAAGAATGCCCGTTGCGATCCCCGCAGGCGTAACCGTTGACGTTGCCGCAGGCAATGTGGTAACCGTCAAGGGCAAGCTCGGAACGCTCACAGAGACCTTCAGCCCCTGCATGACCATCAAGGTCGAGGGAGCCGAGGTGCTTATCAGCCGTCCCACGGATGAAAAGGAAGACAAGAGCCTGCATGGGCTCACCCGCGCACTGCTCCACAACATGGTGGTCGGCGTAACCGAAGGATTCTCGAAGAAACTTGAGATCGTCGGCGTCGGATATAAGGTTGTAAAGCAGGGCAAGACCATCCAGCTTTATTTGGGGCACTCGTTGATGTCAACCGGTCTCCCGCAGGCGAAGTTCTGCCTGACAGAGGAGAACGGCATCACCTTTGATGTTCCCGATTCCAACACGATCATCGTGAAGGGAATCGACAAGCAGCTGGTTGGGCAGATCGCCGCGGTAATTCGCGGCAAGAGACCGCCCGAACCCTACCATGGCAAGGGCGTCAAGTATGCCGACGAGCATATCCGCCGCAAGGCAGGTAAAGCCGGTAAGGGCAAATAAGGGAAAGGAGTGAAGTGACATGGTATCCAGAAAAGATGCAAACAAGGCTCGTCTGAAGAGACATAAGAGAGTCAGAGCAAAAATCTCCGGTACCGCGGAGCGTCCGCGTTTGGCGGTCTACCGTTCCAACGCGAACATCAGCGCGCAGATCATCGACGATGTGAAGGGCGTGACGCTGGTCAGCGCTTCCACTTTCGGAAATGGCTTTACCGAAAACGGAGGCAACAAGGCAGCAGCAAGAGAGATCGGCAAGCAGATTGCAGAGAAGGCGATCGCAGAGGGCATTACCGAGGTTGTGTTTGACCGCGGAGGCTATCTGTATCACGGACGTGTATCGGAACTGGCTGAAGGCGCTCGCGAGGGCGGCCTGAAGTTCTGATTTTCCGGTTTATACACTGTTCAATCATTTTATTGAACAAATTGGAGGAAAAACAATGGCTGAAAAATTCAATCCCGCTGAGCATGACCTCAAAGAGCAGCTGATCTCCCTGAACCGTGTTTCGAAAACGGTCAAGGGCGGTCGTATCGCTCGCTTCGCCGCGCTGATGGTTGTCGGTGACGGCGCAGGCCACGTTGGTGTCGGTCTCGGTAAGGCAGCCGAAGTTCCCGAAGCGATCCGCAAGGGAATCGAGGATGCGAAGAAAAACATGGTGACGGTTTCCATCAAGGGAACCTCGATTCCGCATGAGGTGATCGGCGTATTCGGCGCGGGCAAGGTGCTTCTGAAGCCTGCCGCTCCCGGTACCGGTATCATCGCGGGCGGCAAAGTGCGTATGGTTCTCGAGGCGGCAGGCATCAAGAACATTCGCGCAAAGTGCCTGCGCTCCAACAACCCGACCAACGTCGTGAAGGCGACGATGGAGGGCTTGAAGGAGCTGCGTACCGCCGAGCAGGTTGCGAAGATTCGCGACATCCCGGTGGAGCAGGTCACGAAGGCTTGAGGAGGTGCGGACGATGAAAAAGGTCACTTTGAAAAAGAGCCTGATCGGCGCACTGCCGAAGCAGAAGGCAACCGCACAGACGCTGGGTCTGAAGAAGATCGGCGACAGCACCGTTCAGAAGGACGATGCCGTGCTGGCAGGCAAGATCCGCGTGCTTGCACATCTTGTCACGGTGGAAACCGTGGAAGAGAACGCTTAAAGGAGGGTATGCAGAATGAAACTTCATGAACTTTCTCCTGCGGAAGGGTCGGCAAAAGCGGCTTGGCGCAAGGGTAGAGGAGCGGGATCCGGAAACGGAAAGACCGCCGGCAAGGGTCATAAGGGACAGAACGCACGCTCCGGCGGCGGTGTGAGACCCGGATTTGAGGGTGGACAGTTCCCGATTTACAGAACTCACCCGAAGAGAGGCTTCAACAATCTGTTTGCAACCAAATATGCAATCGTGAATGTGAGCGATCTCGAAAAGTTTGTGGACGACTCGGTGATTGACATCGAAGTCCTCATGGCGGCAAAGGTGATCCGCAAGCCGATGGACGGCGTGAAGGTCCTCGGAAACGGCACCTTGACCAAGAAACTGACAGTCAAAGCGGCGGCATTCTCGGCAGCCGCAAAGGAGAAGATCGAGGCAGCGGGCGGTAAGGCAGAGGAGGTATAAGGATGTTTCAGACGTTTAAGAACGCGTGGAAAATCCCGGATCTCCGGAAGAAAATGCTTTTCACCCTTGTCATCGTTCTTCTGTACCGTATCGGTGCGAACCTCTATGTCCCGTTCGTTGACGTCGATGCCATTTCAAGCAATGTCCGCTATAGTGAATTAACCTCAGGTATCTTCGGAATGCTCTCGCTGTTCTCCGGCGGTGCGTTTGAGCAGGCAACCCTGTTCGCGCTGTCGGTCTCGCCGTATATCACCGCATCCATCGTGATGCAGTTGCTGACGATCGCGATTCCCGCGCTGGAACGAATCTCCAAGCAGGGAGAGGAAGGCAAACAGAAGATTACCAAGTATACCCGGATCGTCACGGTTATCCTCGCGCTGATCACGGCATATGGGTATGTGAAGCTTCTCGATAGCTACGGGTTGCTTCTGATCGACAAGGATGAAAACGCGTCGATCTACTATCTCGGCATGGTCGTGATGGTTGCGGCGTTCTGCGCGGGCGCGGCGCTGATCATGTGGTTGGCGGAGCGCATCAACGATCGCGGCATCGGCAACGGTATCTCCATCATCCTCTTCGCAAACATTATTTCTCGCGGAGCAACGATGGTCACCGAGCTGATCAATCTGCTCAAGAGCAGCACCGAGTACAATCTTGACGGTGGCGCGAAATGGGCAACCGGTGGAGAACTGGCAATCGGTATCGTGGAGGTCGTACTCTACGTTGCGGCATTCATTGGCTTGGTTGGATTGATCGTTTGGTTTACGAATTCGGAGAGAAGAATCCCGATTCAGTACGCAAAGAGAGTTGTCGGCCGTAAGATGTACGGCGGACAGAACAGCAACCTGCCTCTCAAGCTTAACATGGCGGGCGTGATGCCGATCATCTTTGCAAGCTCGATCGTCTCCATTCTTCCGACAATCGCCAACTTCACGGGCGGCGGATTCCAAAAATTCGTCAACCAGTGGCTCGATAGCGGCACACCGATCTATATCATCTCCTATATCATTCTGATCTTCTTGTTCTCCTATTTCTATATCATGATTTCGTTCAACCCCGTGGAAGTGGCGAACAACATCAGAAGCAACGGCGGCTCGATTCCGGGCATCCGCCCCGGCAAGCCCACCTCGGATTATATCAAAAAGATCCTGAACCGCATCACAACCCTCGGAGCTTTGTTCCTGATTCTGGTTGCGGGCGTGCCGATGATCATCGGTGCGGCGCTTCCCGACTTTGCGCGTTTGGCAACCTTCGGCGGCTCCTCGCTGCTGATTGTGGTCGGCGTTGCGTTGGAAACGGCACAGGACATCGAGGCGCAGATGTCGATGCGGAACTACAAGGGCTTCCTTGATTGATCGCAGAAAGGATAACGCATCATGAACCTGATTTTGTTAGGTGCCCCCGGAGCGGGGAAAGGTACCCAATCCGCGAACATTTCCGAAAAATACAACATTCCCGCAATCTCCACGGGAGACATTCTCCGCGGAGCAATCAAAAACGGAACCGAACTGGGGCTGGCGGCAAAGTCCTATATTGACGCCGGCAAGCTTGTACCCGATGATGTTGTAATCGGGATCATCAAGGAATATCTCAACTCCGATGCGTGCAAAAACGGTTTCATCCTCGACGGTTTCCCGCGCTCGATCCCGCAAGCGGAAGCGCTGGACGCCATGGGTGTGAAAATCGACGTTGTACTTTCCATCGAGGTTGCAGATGAAAAGATCATCGAGCGCATGAGCGGACGCAGAGTCTGCCCGTGCGGCGCATCCTACCATGTGGTCTACAAAGCCCCCAAGAAAGAGGGCGTTTGCGACAAATGCGGTCAGGCGCTTTACGTGCGTGCCGACGATGCCGCGGAGACCGTGAAAAACAGACTGGAAACCTTCCATGCACAGACCGAGCCCCTGAAGGCGTATTACGCCGAGAAGGGAAATCTCGTGACCGTGCAAGGGCAGGAAGAAGTCGCAGACACGACAAGACTCGTGTTTGACGCGCTTCGCCCCTACGAGGCGTGAACATGATCCACTTAAAAAATTCCGCACAGATCACGGCGATGAAGGACGCGGGACGTATCACGGGAGAAGCACTTTTGCTTGCCCGTGATATGGTGCGTCCGGGCGTCACGACCTATGAGATCGATGAGGCGATTCGCCGGTATATTGAAAAATGCGGTGCCAAACCCACATTTTTGGGTTACGGCGGATTCCCGGCAAGCGCTTGTATCAGCATCAACGACGAGGTGATTCACGGCATCCCTTCCAAAAAGAGGGTGCTCAAAGAGGGAGACATCGTCAAGATCGACACAGGCGCTACCTACCATGGCTACGTTGGAGACTCGGCAAGAACCATTCCGGTCGGAGCGGTGAGCGCCGAGGCGCGAAAGCTGATCGAGGTTACCCGAAACAGCTTCTTCAAAGGCGTTGAGCAGGTGAAGATCGGCAATCGGATCGGGGATATCGGAGCGGCGATCGACGGATTGGTCGTTGCAAACGGATATACCACCGTCAAGCGATATGTCGGTCACGGAGTCGGCGAGGAGATGCACGAATCTCCCGATGTTCCGAACTTCGGGACGGCGGGAAGAGGAACGCGGCTCTGCGCGGGCATGACCATCGCCATCGAACCCATGGTGAATGTCGGGCGGGAGGACGTTCGTGAGTTGCCGGACGGATGGACGGTGAAAACCGCCGACGGCAGTCTTTCGGCGCATTATGAGAACACGATCGCGCTCACAAGCGACGGCGTTCTGATTCTCACACAAGTGGAAAAAGACTTCTGAATGGATTGGAGGGGATTATTCTGGCACAGAAGGATGATGTGATCGAATTTGAAGGAACGGTGGTTGAGGCATTGCCAAACGCCAACTTCAAGGTCAAGCTCCCGAACGGGCATCTTGTGAACGCCCATATTTCGGGAAAGCTCCGTATGAACTATATCAGAATCCTGCCGGGCGACCGCGTAACGGTCGAGGTTTCGGTCTATGACCTGACCAAAGGGCGCATCACCTGGCGGGCAAAATAACGCATGAAAGGAATGGTAACGACACAATGAAAGTGAAACCATCCGTAAAGAAGATCTGCGAGAAATGCAAGATCATCAAAAGAAAAGGCAAAGTAATGGTTATCTGCGAAAACCCCAAGCATAAGCAGAGACAGGGTTGAGCAACCGTTACCGAGCGAAAATTCAACAGAGAGGTGAATAAAGAGAATGGCTCGTATTGCTGGTGTTGATATTCCGAACAACAAGCGTGTTGAGATCGCCCTTACCTATATTTACGGTATCGGACGAAAGAGCGCAAACGACATCCTTGCGAAAACAGGCATCAATCCCGATACCCGCGCAAAGGATCTGACCGAGGACGAAGTTGCAAAGCTTCGTGACGAGATCGAAAATTCTTACACCGTTGAAGGTGACCTCCGCCGCGATGTTGCGATGAACATCAAGAGAATGGTGGAGATCAACTGTTACCGCGGGATCCGCCATAGAAAGGGTCTTCCCGTGAGAGGGCAGAGAACCAAGACGAATGCAAGAACCCGCAAAGGTCCCGCAAAGACCATTGCAAACAAGAAGAAGTAAAGGAGTGGTATCTGAAAATGGCAAAAGCAGTAGCAACAACCAAGAAAGTTGTTAAGAAGCGCCGCGAGAGAAAGAACATTGAAAAGGGCGCGGTTCATATTCAGTCAACTTTCAATAACACGATCGTCACCATTTCCGATGCGGAAGGCAACGCGATCTCGTGGGCATCTGCGGGAGAGCTTGGCTTCAAAGGCTCGAGAAAATCCACTCCGTATGCCGCTCAGTCCGCTTCCGAGACTGCCGCAAAGGCAGCGATGGAGCATGGTTTGAAAACCGTTGAGGTGTATGTGAAGGGACCGGGTGCAGGACGTGAATCCGCGATTCGCGCACTGGAGACCGTCGGACTTCAGATCACACTCATCAAGGATGTTACGCCCATCCCGCACAACGGTTGCAGACCGCCGAAGCGCAGACGTGTTTAATAAAAGGTGGAGGTAAAAGAATCATGGCAAGATATACAGGTCCCGTTTGCAGACTCTGCCGCAGAGAAGGCACAAAGCTCTTTCTGAAGGGCGACCGTTGCACAAGCGGTAAATGCGCGATTGATCGCAGAAGCGCCGCTCCCGGTCAGCATGGAGCCGCAAACAAAAAGGTAAGAGAGTACGGAATGCAGTTGCGCGAGAAGCAAAAGACCAGACGGTACTATGGCGTTCTCGAGAAGCAGTTTGTTAACTATTTTGAAGAGGCTGACCGCAAAGAGGGTATGACGGGCGAAAACCTGATCTGCCTCTTGGAGAGAAGACTCGACAATGTGGTTTACAGAATGGGCTTTGCCGCATCGCATAAGGAAGCGCGTCAGCTCGTGCTGCACGGTCATTTCACCGTCAACGGCAAGAAGGTCAACATTCCTTCTTTGATCGTCAAAGCAGGCGATGAGATCGCTGTAAAGGAAGCCAGCCGCGCGTCCGAGAAATTCAAGGCTTTGGCGGAGTCCGCCGCGACCCACACTGCTCCGAAGTGGTTGGAGGTCAAGGCAGATGCGTTCACCGCAAAGGTTGTTGCGCTCCCCGCAAGAGAAGATGTGGATTTCGATTTCAACGAACAGTTGATCGTCGAACTTTATTCCAAGTAATCCCCGCGCCCCCGATGCGGAACGGTGCTTGGAAACCGTCCGGATCGACTCACGCAGCATGACCACAAATCAACTTAAGGAGGTTTATTTGGAATGAACGAGATTGAGATTGAAAAACCGATTATTACCACGCAGGATTTGAATGATGACCATACACACGGCATCTTTGTGTTGGAGCCGCTGGAGCGCGGATACGGCATCACGATCGGCAACTCTTTGCGCCGCGTGCTGTTAAGCTCGCTGCCCGGTGTGGCGGTTACCAGCATCAAGATTGACGGTGTACTGCATGAATTTTCCACGATCCCCGGCGTCAAAGAGGACGTCACCGAGATCGTGCTGAATGTGAAAGGCATCACAGCGAAGCTCTTCGCGCAGGGACCGAAGACAGTCGTAATCGACGTTACGGGCGAGCGCGACGTTACGGCAGGAGATATTAAGGCAGATTCCGACATCGAGATTCTCAACCCCGAGCATCATATTGCAACGGTTGGGGAAAACGAGCGCTTCTATATGGAGCTGACCTTCGCTTCGGGACGCGGATATGTGTCTCAGGAGAGAAACAAGCAGGAGCATAGCGCGGCGCTGGGAGGCGGAGCATCCGCACCCATCGGAACCATTTATACCGATTCGATCTTCACCCCTGTGTACAACGTGAAATACACGGTGGATAACACCCGTGTCGGCAACATCACGGACTACGATAAGCTTACGCTTGAAGTGCTCACCAACGGAACGATCTCCGCGAGAGATGCGGTTTCGCTTGGAGCCAAGATTCTCAACGAGCATCTCAACCTCTTTGTCAACCTCTCCGAGGAAACAAAGGGGCAGAGAGTCATGATCGAGAGACAGGAGACCCAAAGAGAACGGGTCCTTGAGATGACCATTGAGGAACTTGACATGTCTGTGCGTTCCTTCAACTGCTTGAAGCGCGCAGGCATTGACACGGTCGAAGACCTGACCAACCGTACCGAGGAGGACATGATCAAAGTGCGCAACCTCGGCAAGAAATCTCTCGAGGAGGTCATCCAGAAGCTTCGGTCTCTGGGGCTGGATCTCAAGAGAGAAGAGGAGTAATCTCCCATCATCCAAATCACTTTGAAATCAGATTCCTAAATTGCAGAAGGAGGGACAGAAAATGCCCGGAAGAAGAAAACTCGGCAGACCGACTGCGCACCGCGTTGCGATGTTGCGCGGCATGGTCACCCTGCTGCTTGAGAACGGACAGATTGAAACCACGCTCACCAGAGCGAAAGAGGTTCGTTCCATGGCGGAAAAAATGATTACGCTCGGCAAGAAGAATACGCTTGCCAGCCGCCGCGCGGCACTTGCATATATCACCAAAGAGGACGTCGTGAGCAAACTGTTCAACGAAATCGCTCCCGGATATGCAAAGCGCAACGGCGGATATACCCAGATCTTCAAACTCGGTGCCCGCAGAGGTGACGCCGCCGAAATGGCGATCGTTCGCCTGATCGAGAAGGACGCCGAAGAGGTCAAAGCGGCTCCCGCAGAGGAAAAGAAGCCCGCTGCAAAGAAGGCGCCCGCAAAGAAAGCGGCTCCCAAGGCAGAGCAGGCACCCGCAGAGGAAACGGCTGAAGCGCCCAAGAAGAGAACCACTACGCGCAAGGCAGCTCCCAAAGCGGAAGCACCCGCCGAAGGAACGGCTGAAGCGCCCAAGAAGAGAACCACTACACGTAAGACCGCTCCCAAGAAGGAAGAGGCCGTTGCGGAAGAAGCGGTTGCGGAGAAGCCCGCAGAAGAAAACTGAGTCCGAATTTTCAAGTGCAAAAAAGTACCGCCGGTCTTTTGACCGGCGGTACTTTGAAGTTGTTGGATCAAACGGTTGCTCCGAAAGGAACGAGAGCAAGCTGAGCCAGTTTGAAGCACTGTTTGCCAAAGGGGATTCCGATAATCGTGATGCACAGAAGCAAGCCGACGAAGAGGTAACCGACAGCAAGTTCTAAGCCACCGAAAAGAATCCAAATGATGTTGGCGATGGGATGTTTGCCAAAATCGGATTTTACAACTTTGCCAAACGGGAAAATCACCAATTTTGCGATTTTGAATGAAAAAATATTTTGGACAATTTCATTATAATTGATTTTACAAAAAATGTCAATAAAAATGAGAAAAAACACAAAAAAAACTTGTTTTTTGCGTGTTGATATGATAAGATAGAGCATAGTGTTAGATGGAAGAGGGATTGCAATCATGGAATGGATCACGGAGCGATTGCTTTCAATGAAAGAGGAATCGTATAAACGGTTTACAGCGGCATTGATTCCAACAGTCACACCGGATCGGATCATCGGCGTTCGGATTCCCGCTTTGAGAGCTTATGCAAAAGAGATCGCAGGGAGCGAAGCGGCAGAAGCGTTTCTGCAAACGTTGCCGCATTTTTATTGCGAAGAGAACCATTTGCACGCGTTCCTGATCGAGCGGATCGGTGACTATGAGAAAACGATTGCCGCGTTGGATGCGTTTTTGCCGTTTGTGGACAATTGGGCAACCTGCGATAGCCTGTCTCCGAAGTGCTTTCGCCGTCATCGGAAGGAGTTGCGGGGGGAGATTGACCGTTGGATCGTTTCTTCGCATCCCTATGCGGTGCGGTTCGCGATCAAGCTCCTGATGACCGAATATTTGGACGACTCGTTTCTGCCGTCCGACCCCGCGCGTCTGGCGGAGATTCAACCCGATGAATATTACATCCGCATGATGATCGCGTGGTATTTCGCAACCGCGCTGGCAAAGCGGTATGATGACATCCTGCCCTATCTGCGCGGCAACCGAATGGATCCCAAAACACGCGCTATGGCGATCCGAAAAGCACTGGAGAGCTACCGCATCACCGATGAACAAAAAGCGGAACTTCGGATGACGGTTCGTGAGAAACGAGTCTGACCAGCAAAATCAAAACAAAACGGAAAGGAGAGATACCATGACGGAGCATCAACAACCGAACCCGCACATTTGCTGCGTCGATCCGGCAACGGGGCGAGAGATCCCGACACCGAACGAGACGGTGATTTGCCTCGGCAATTTCGACGGGGTGCATCGGGGACATCGGGAATTGATCCGAAAAGCGCGTGAATGGCGGGATCGCGATTTCCCGGGCGCGGCGTGCGGTGTGTTTTGCTTCCGCGAGCTTTCCTCCGATTTTTTGGCGTCAAACCCGCCGGCGCATCTGACAACGCCGGAAGAACGGATGCGGCAGTTTTCCGAGGCGGGCGCGGAATTTGTGTTGCTCGCCGACTTTTCCGCCATCCGCGATCTGTCGCCATCCGATTTCGCGGTTGACTGTTTGCGTAAGACGTGTCGGTGTGTGGCGGCTGTTTGCGGATTCAATTATCGGTTCGGGAAGAACGCGGTCGGCAACGCGGATCTGCTGAAAAAACTGCTTGGTGCGCCGCTTTTCGTTTGCGAGGCGGTGATCGACGGCGGAGAACCGATCAGCTCCACGCGCATTCGTTCCGCCCTCAAAGAGGGAAGAGCGGAGGACGCCGCGCGGATGCTCGGCAGACCGTATGCGATCGAAGGGGCTGTGTGCCACGGGAAGGAGCTTGGCAGACAGCTCGGATTCCCGACAGCCAATCAGAATTTCCCGGTGAACGCGGTCATTCCGCGGTTCGGCGTGTACGTCTCATCCTGCACGGTGAACGGAAAAACCTATCGCGGCGTCAGCAATGTCGGCGTGCATCCGACGGTGGATGATCCGAACACCGCCGCCAATTGCGAGACCTACATCCTCGGTTATCGAGGCGATCTCTACGGAAAGGTACTGCGCGTGGCGTTTTTGAGGTTTCTGCGCCCCGAGAAACCGTTTTCGTCGGTGGAAGCCCTGCGCGAGCAGATCGCCGCCGATGCCTCCGCGGCGCGGGAGGAATAGAAAGGGGATAGTAGACCTTGAGGGAGGTGCGCTTCTTTCTTCCTGTGAATAAAGAAGCGCAC
>CAKJZF010000024.1 GCA_918290775.1 Clostridiales bacterium
CTGTTCGCCTTGTCGGCGGGAAGTTTGACGGCGTTCTTGCCCCAAGCGAGGTAGACGTCGTCGCCGCGCTTGTCGAGGGTGCAGGTGACGAAGTTCATCTGCGGGGTGCCGATGAAGCCCGCGACGAAGACGTTGCAGGGATTGTCGTAGAGGTTCTGCGGGGTGTCGACCTGCTGGATGATACCGTCCTTCATAACGACGATACGGGTCGCCATCGTCATAGCCTCGACCTGGTCGTGGGTAACGTAGACGAACGTGGTACCGACCTTCTGATGGATCTTGGTCAGCTCGGTTCTCATGCTGGCACGGAGCTTCGCGTCCAGGTTGGAGAGCGGCTCGTCAAGCAGGAAGACCTTCGGGTTACGGACGATCGCACGACCCAGCGCAACACGCTGTTTCTGACCGCCGGACAGCTGCTTCGGGCGACGCTCGAGCAGGTGCTTGATGTCGAGGATGCGCGCCGCCTCTTCGACGCGGCGTTTGATCTCGTCCTTGGTGACCTTGCGGAGTTTCAGACCGAACGCCATGTTGTCGAACACGGTCATGTGCGGATACAGAGCGTAGTTCTGGAACACCATCGCGATGTCGCGATCCTTCGGCGCGATGTCGTTCACAAGGGTGTCGCCGATGTAGAGCTCGCCCTCGGAGATCTCTTCGAGTCCCGCGATCATACGGAGCGTCGTGGACTTACCGCAACCGGAAGGTCCGACCAGGACCAGGAACTCCTTGTCCTTGATGTCGAGGGTGAAGTCGGACACGGCAACGACGCCGCCGAGATACTTTTTGTAGATGTGTTTCAGCGAAAGAGAAGCCATTTCAGTTTCCTCCGAACAGAATTTTTGATCGTATTTATTATAACAGAAAGCGCGCGCTTTGCATAGAGGGGAAACGCCCAAACTTCGGCGTCCCGCATTGTGCAACTGTGCCAATTATAACATTTTCCGTCCGATTTGTCAACCGGGCGGAAAAATATTTTGCTGATTTATCAGTGCTTTTTTGTATGGAGCGGAAGAGGAGACGGCGCGGAGGGGGCGACCCGTGATCGAAGGCGTTTTTCGCCGTTTCGTCTTGCAATCCTTTCGCAAAACTGGTATAATGAAACCGTATCGGAGCAAAGGAGTTGCGCTATGGCGAAAAAGCGGGTCCTCGTGATCTTCAAAACCCATCTGGACGTCGGGTTTACCGACCTTGCCGAAACGGTGACCGAGCGGTATCTTTCGGTCTATCTTCCGGGCGCGATCCGGGTGGGATACGAACTGAAAAACACCGACACGCCCTTCGTTTGGACGGTCGGATCGTGGCTGGTTTGGCGCGCTCTCAAGCGCGACGAGGACGGCGCGGTTGAACGGGCGATCCGCGACGGGATCCTCCGCTGGCACGCCCTGCCCTTTACGACGCACACCGAATTGATGAGCAAAAAACTCTTTCAATACGGACTGTCTCTATCGGCGGAACTGGACAAGCGCTTCGGGTTGACGACGGTGGGCGCGAAGATGAGCGACGTGCCGGGTCACACGGTCGGGATGATCCCCCTGATGCGGCGGCGCGGGATCACCTTTCTGCATATCGGGGTGAACCCCGCGACTCCCCTGCCCCCCGTGCCGAAACTCTTTCGGTGGAAACGGGGTGACGACGAGATCCGGGTCATGTATCAGGGCGACTACGGAGAGGTCGAGGATTTCGGGGATTTCGCCGTCTATTTCGCGCACACGGGCGACAACCTCGGCCCGCAGAGCGCCGAGAGCGTGATCGCCGAATACGAAAAGGTCCGCGCCCTCTTCCCCGACGGGGAGATCCGGGCGGCGACGATCGACGACCTGGCGCGGGAGGTCGCCAAGATGAAAGACCTGCCGACAGTGGAACAGGAGATCGGCGATACCTGGATCCACGGCGCGGGGACCGACCCCGAAAAGGTCAGCCACTATCGCAAAGTCCTGCGGTGTCTCGACCAACTCGACCCCGTCCCCTCTGACCTGACCGACAGTC
>CAKJZF010000025.1 GCA_918290775.1 Clostridiales bacterium
GATACCGACGCGCACACCTTTTGCGGACGCTTGCAGGAGATCGGCGTTTCCACCGTGATCTGCACCGACATCTCGCGTGACGGCGCGATGGCGGGCACCAACCGTGCGCTCTATCGAGAGCTTTCGGAGCGGTATTCCATGCGTCTGATCGCGTCCGGCGGCGTTTCATCCGTCGAGGATCTCCATGCGCTCGCGGCAATGGGGCTTTACGGCGCGATCATCGGAAAAGCATATTATACGGGAGCGATCAATCTCGCAACCGCAATCAGGGAGATAACATGATCACAAAACGTATCATCCCGTGCCTCGACGTTCGTGACGGACGCGTGGTGAAGGGGGTCAATTTTGAAGGGCTGCGGGATGTTTCCTCGCCCGTCTCGCTCGCCGCCTATTACAGCGAATGCGGCGCGGATGAGTTGGTTTTTTATGACATCACCGCTTCGGCGGAAGGGAGAAAACTCTTTACCGACATTCTGACCGAAACCGCCCGGCGGGTTTTCATTCCGCTCACGGTCGGCGGCGGCATCAACACGCTCGACGATTTCGACCGTGTGCTCAAATGCGGCGCCGACAAGGTTAGCGTCAATTCGGGCGCGATCCGTGATCCCGGGCTTGTCCGCCGGGCGGCGGAGCGCTATGGGGACCAGTGCGTGGTGCTCTCGGTTGACGTCAAGCGCGTGGACGGTGTTTTCCGCGTGTTTGCCAAGGGCGGCAGGGAGAATACGGGTATGGAAGCGATCGGATGGATCCGGGATTGCGTCCGTGCGGGAGCCGGCGAGGTGGTGGTCAATTCCATCGACACCGACGGTGTAAAACAGGGCTTCGACCTGGAGATGCTCGACGCGGTCTGCCGCGCGGTAGACGTACCCGTGATCGCCTCGGGCGGTGCGGGCTGCATCGGCAATTTTATCAAGCTGTTCCAAACGCTTCCGCGCGTGGATGCGGGACTGGCGGCGTCGATCTTCCATTTCGGAACGGTGAAGATCGGCGACCTGAAGCAACAAATGAAAGCCGCGGGAATTCCCGCGCGGATCACTGAAAAAGGAGAATGACCATGCTGAATATCAACGAACTGAAATTTGACCAAAACGGTCTCATCCCCGCCATTGTGCAGGACGCGAAAACGCGCGAAGTGCTGACGCTTGCCTACATGAACCGCGAAAGCCTGAAGATCTCCATGGAGAAGGGACTCACCTGCTTTTGGAGCCGTTCTCGGCAGGAACTTTGGCTGAAAGGAGAAACAAGCGGAAACTATCAGCACATCGTTTCGATTACGGCGGATTGCGACCGTGACGCGCTCGTTGTGCTGGTTGAGCCGGACGGACCCGCCTGCCATCGGGGAACGGTTTCCTGCTTTAACGACAGCGTCTGGGAGAGCGACGAGAGAAAAGCGTTTTCGCTTGAGGCGCTGATGAAGCTGATTGAGGGCAGAAAGACCGAGAAAAAAGAAGGATCTTACACCACCTATCTCTTTGAGAAAGGGTTGGATAAAATTCTGAAAAAGGTCGGCGAGGAATGTACCGAGGTCATCATCGCAGGCAAGGCGCAGGACAAAGCCGAAACGATCTATGAGATCTCCGACCTGACCTACCACGTTATGGTGCTGATGATCGAGGCGGGCATTTCGCTGGAGGATATTCACGATGAGCTTGCCTCGCGCCACGTGATTGACAAAAAAATCAAGCAGGAAAAAATGACGGGAAACAAGTGATCCAATGGTTGGCGGTGCCCGGCATCCACGGCTCCGCACTCTTGTTTCCGTCGGTAAAAAATCCCGGCTTTCGCCGGGATTTTTTTGTGCGTATATGCGAAAAACCACTTTTTAACCGTGAAATAGCAGCCAAGCGGTCACCATCAGAGCGCAAAGCAATCCCTGCAATCCCTTCGCGAGGAAATAACGACCGAAGCGCAATCTCTGACCATGGCAGACCGAGAGAATCTGAAAGTGAACCGAAAGACCTGCCCAACCTGCCGCCGCACCGCAGAGAATCATTGCCGCACGCGGATCATCCAACGCGGCGGCGGATGCCGCCCCGCCGGAAAGCTCGAGCAGGGCGGAAAGCACAGCACCCGAATACGGGTTAGCGCCGAACCGGGTCAGTACCGCTTCAACCGCGCCCGAGACCGCGGAGAAAAAGACGATGAAGGCGCAAATGTTCAGCGAGGAGAGCGCGGATTTTCGAATGGCTTCGGTCAGACGGAGCGGGAACGGATCCGGGATCGGAGGAATCGAATTCTCCCGCGCGGTGGATTCACCCTTTTGAAGCCGTGCAGAAAAAAATCCGACCGTCAATGCCGCGAGCAGGACGGCGGTGTAGAGGAAAATGCCTTTTCCCCGGTCGCCAAACAGCCCAACGCCAACGCTGCCGATCAGAAACGCCGGTGAGGGGACGCAGGAGATTGCGATGACGCGCTCCGCCTCGGTTGTTGTGAGCGTTCCGTCCTTCAGCCCGCGCATGGCGCCGAGCGCTCCGATTGGAAATCCGCAAACCCATCCGAGCAGGATCGCCGTGCATCCGGCGGCGGGGAGCCGAAGCAGGCTCTGCATCCCTTTGGTGAACCGTTCGGGCAATGCTCCGCCGGATAGGAGCAGATCCGAAAACACCAGAAACGGGAAGACCGAGGGAATCACGTTCCGCGCGGAGATCTGCAACCCCCGCGTCACCGCGTCACGCCCGAGCGTCGGATTGCGCAGGAACAGCGCCATGCAGAACAGCACGCCGATGGTCGGAATCGCTCCCCGGAGCGCCGACGTAATGCCGCGCCGCTTGATTTTTTTTCGATCTCCGATTTTTTGGATTGTCATGCAACTGTCCTCCTCGGCATAAACTGTTCTGTACTTGCTGATATGTACGCGAAAAAACGGCGGTTTATGCCGCTTTTTCCGTAAAAAGGAGGAGAGGATATGGGAGACGGGAAGAATTTTGCGGAGCGTATGCGGCGGCGCTTCGGGGGCGGAACGCTTTCCGAAATGACCGTTCTTTACGGCAATCGGAGGGCAACCGTTCGCGGCTGTCGCAAAATCCTTTCGTATGCGCCCGAGGAGATTCGTCTGCTGCTGCGCGGACGGGAACTCTGTTTGCGCGGGCGGGAACTCTGCTGCGTGTCCTTCGCGGGCGGGAGCGCCACGGTGGAAGGAATTCTGACCGCTGTGGAGTTGCGCGAGAGGAGGGAAGAACCGTGAAATTGCCGCTGTTTGTGTTCGGTTACCGGTGGTTGGAGGTTGATCGTTCGGAGTCCGCGCCGCTCCTGAATCTCTGCCTTTCCATGGGGGTCTCGTTCGTCGATTTTACGGCAACGGAATCGGGCGGCGTTCGCTTTCGCGTGGGGTCGGTCACGGCGATCCGGCTGGAACGCGCCTGCCGTCGGGAGGGGATCCCGATCCGATCCAGCAAGGGCGGACTGCCGACGGTTTTGGGGCGTTTTCGCACGCGTGCGGGACTGATAGTCGGCGCGGCTTGCGCGGTGTTCCTGCTGGTTTTTTCACAGCGGTTTGTTTGGTCGGTTCGGGTCAGCGGAAACGAGCGGTTGACCGCGGGGGAGATCCGGCGTGAGCTTGCCGAGCAGGGGCTGGAGGTCGGGAGCTATGTGCCGTCGCTCCGCGTAAACGAGATCGAGACCCGCGTGCTTCTGCTCTCGGATGACCTCGCATGGCTTTCGGTTCACATGGACGGCACGGTTGCGGTGGTGCAGGTCATTGAACAGGCTCCCGAAGCGGAAAGAAACGATCGACCCGCGAATCTGATCGCCGCGCGGGACGGACAGATCGAGGGTCTGGAGCTGTTCCGAGGGCGGGCGATGGTCAAAGTCGGGCAGCCTGTCCGCGCGGGCGAGCTGTTGGTCAGCGGCGTTTATGACAGCCAGACCGTCGGCTATCGCTATACCCGGGCGAGCGGTCGTGTTCTCGCAAAGACCGAGCGTGTTCTTCGGGCGGAAATCCCGCTGACCTACGAAAAAAAGGTCTATCTCGGAACGGATCGCGGCGAAACGGTGCTACAATTCTTCAAATTTTCATTAAATTTTTCAAAAAACAGTAGAAATGACCTGTCCACCTGTGATATAATAGAAGTGACAACCGGGGAGGATTGGCTCGGGTTGCATGACCTGCCCGTTTCCGTCCTGCGCCGTACCTATCGCCCCTATACGTTCCAAACCGACGAACGCACGCCCGAGGAAGCGTTGGAACTTGCCTATGAGGAGCTGGAGCGTCAGCTTTCGGCGCTCTCCGGCGAGGTGCAGTTGGTTGGAAAACACATCACTACCACCATCACAGATACCGAGCTGATTCTGGAATGCCGGTTGGATTGTGTGGAAAACATTGCCGTGCAGACCGAGTTTGACGTGGTCGGATAGTTTGCGCGGCGGGAAGGACGTCTATGATCCGAAAAATCGTAAAAACCGAACAGCCGGACGCCACCGCGAAGATCTTCGGGAGCTTTGACGCAAACGCGTCGATCATTGAGTCACATTTTGGCGTAACGCTTCGCAACCGCGCGGACGGAGACGGCGATTCCATCCTGATCGAGGGGGAGGACGCCGACCGGGTGTCCGCGGCGGTGCAGTGCGTCACCTATCTGCAAGAGCTTGCCTCCAAAACCGATGAGATCTCCGATCAGAGCGTGCGGTACGCGATCGACATGATTGCTTCGGGGCAGGGCGGAGAGCTTCGCGAGCTTGGCGATGCCTGCATCTGCGTCACATCGCGCGGCAAACCCGTCAAGGCGAAAACGGTGGGGCAGAAGCAGTATGTGGACGCGATCCGGAAAAACACCATTGTGCTCGGGGTGGGTCCGGCGGGAACCGGCAAGACCTTTCTTGCCGTGGCGATGGCGGTCAAGGCACTGCGGGAAAAACAGGTCAGCCGCATCATTCTGACGCGCCCGGCAATCGAAGCCGGGGAGAAGCTCGGATTCTTGCCCGGCGACCTGCAAAGCAAGATCGACCCCTACCTTCGCCCGCTCTATGACGCGCTCTATGAGATGTTGGGCGTAGAAACCTATCAGAAACTGGTGGAAAAGGGAACGATCGAGATTGCGCCGCTGGCGTATATGCGAGGGAGAACGTTGGACGATTCCTTCATCATCCTCGATGAGGCGCAGAACGCAACACCCGAGCAGATGAAGATGTTTCTCACGAGATTGGGGTTCCATTCCAAAGCGGTTGTGACCGGCGACCTGACGCAGACCGACCTTCCGCGTGGGCAAAAGAGCGGACTTTCCGCCGCCGTCAGGATTCTCGAGGGGATCGACGACATCGCGATTCACGCTTTTAACGACAGGGACGTTGTGCGGCATCAGCTTGTGCAGAAGATCATCCGCGCCTATGAAAAATATGACCGGGAACAGCTTCGGCGGGAAAACGAGCGGGCAGAAAAGCGATACCGTGCCGCGAGAAAATCCCCGGAACCGGGGGAAAAGAGAGGACATTGAAATGGCAAGAAAAAGCAATCTCAAAATCGACTTTGAAAACGAGCAGGAGGCGGTCACCGTCACCTATCGTCTGAAGATGCTCGTCCGCGCCGCCGTGGAGGCAACGTTGGATTATGAGCAATATCAGAACCCGGTCGAGGTCTCGGTCACCTTTACAGACAACGAAAAGATCCGTGCGCTCAACAAGAAATTTCGGGGCATCGACCGCTCCACCGACGTGCTGTCCTTCCCGCTCTTCGACTATACCGGCGAGCAGGACGAGCCGCCTGTGGACGAGCTGATGGGGATGCTCGGCGACATTGTGATTTCGCTGGAGCAGGCGAAACTTCAGGCGGAGAAATACGGGCATGGGTTTGAGCGGGAAGCGGCGTTTCTCTGTGTTCATTCCATGCTTCATCTGCTTGGTTATGACCATGAGACCGGCGAGGAGGATGAGGCGGATATGCGACGCCGCCAAAGCGCCATTCTTGCCAACATGGGGTTGGAGGTCGAATCGTGAGCGACAGAGAACGGGAGACTTCGGAAGTGCGCCCGGAGGAACCGGGGAAAACCGAGAATTTCTGGTCGCGCAACGTCAGAACCGTTACCTTTTTGGTCTGCATCGCGGTTTTTCTCGCGCTGTTCGGTCCTGTTAGTGTGTTCACAATCCGTCGGGTCGCCGGTTCCGAAAATTGCGGAAAAAACATGACCGCGGAGGAGGCGATCCGCCTTTCGCAGTCCGCGGGATCTGTAACTTTTGAAAAATTGCGCGAATATCGCGGGCGGTATAACGAGACCGAATCCGTGGAGGTCTACTACATCGATTTTGAAAGCTATCAGATTTTGGCGACCAAGAGCAAAAAGAATGACGCGCTTACCGTTATCATCGAAGATTATGACAGCCGGGAACAAGCCGATCTGTTGCGGAATGATCTGCGGGCGTTTTTTGAGGAAGCCGCACGGAAACGAGGAAATGCCACATGAAAAGAATCGGGTTTATCGCCATTGTCGGCAGACCGAACGTCGGAAAGTCCACGCTGCTCAACCGAATCCTCGGTGAGAAGATCGCTATCGTCTCATCCAAACCGCAAACCACGCGGCATCGGATTCTCGGCATCGAGACGCGGGGTGAAGATCAGTTCGTTTTTTTGGACACGCCCGGCATCTTCAAGGCGCAGAATTCCCTTGGGGACTATATGGTGAAAACGGCGAACAGCGCCATGCAGGACGCCGACGCGGTGATTCTCGTAGCCGACGCGGGCTATGCCCCCGGAGAGACGGAAGAGCGCATCATGCAGTATCTGAAGCAGTCGGGAACCCCGGCGATTCTCGCGCTGAACAAGGTGGATCTCTGCCGGCGGGAGAAACTTGCGGAAACGATCACGGCATACGCCGCCGCGCATGATTTTGCGGCGGTGGTTCCGATCTCGGCAAAAAAAGGAAAATACGTGGATGAACTGATGGAGGAATGCGCCGCATTTCTGCATGAGGACGATTGGATTTTCGAGGAGGACATGATCACCGATCAGACCCGCCGGACGCTTGCGTCTGAGATCATTCGGGAAAAGATTCTGCGAACGGTCGATCGCGAAGTGCCGCACGGAATTGCCGTTGTGATTGAGGAATTCCTCGAAGAGGACGGCATCACCCGCATCCGCGCCGAGATCTTTTGCGAAAAAGCCTCCCATAAAGGGATCCTCGTCGGCAAGGACGGAGAAACGCTCAAGCGCATCGGATCCTATGCGCGTGCCGATTTGGAGAAACTGTTGGGGACACAGGTCTATCTCAATCTTTGGGTCAAGGTCAAAGAGAACTGGCGCGACAGCCAGCGCGGCGTGACCGATTTCGGGTACACCGACGAGTGAATTTGCGGTGCGTATAGCTGAAGAGGATCGAACACAACCGGTTTTCACGGGCAGATCGACGCCGATTCAGCGTCAGAGCGCTTGGCAGTACCGACGTACAGCCGTCGCGTTCGTCCTTGCCTCGGAGCCGATCTGCTCCGGGGAAACTGCATCGCACCTCCCGACAGACAGATTCCGAGAGGATTTTCGTCGGTGAGGAAGCCGTCCGACTGTCGTCGTGCAATGACGAAACGGCGAAAAGCACCGGAAGATGGCGGCGGGAGGCGATTGCGGTCGATCCTCTTCAGCTATAGTAAAAAACGCTTTTTTCGACGCGAAACTGCCTTTCTCCAAATAGGCATACGGCGCGAAAAGGAACAGGAGGACGAACGGTGTTGCATGAGAGCATCAACGGGCTGATCATTCGCACGCGGGATATGGGTGACCATGATCGGTATCTCACCGTTCTGACCGCCGAAAGAGGACGTATCCTGATTCTTGCCAAGGGCGGAAGATCGGTCAAAGGACCGCAAACAGCGGTCAGTCAGCTTTATACCTACGCGAATTTCGAATACTACCGCAAAGGGGATTTCAATATCCTCAAGGGCGGAAGCCCGATCGAATCGTTTTACCGGCTGGCGGAGAACATGGACAGGCTCAACCTTGCGGCGTATCTGTGCGAGCTTGCTTCGGAACTGACCGATGAAGGGGAGGAAGCCGGGGAGATGCTGCGGCTGACGCTCAATTCGCTTCATGCCGTGAGCCGGGAGCTGTATCCTTTGGAGCAGATCAAGGGGGCGTTTGAAATCCGCGCGGCGGCGATCTCCGGGTATGAGCCGGATCTTTCCGGTTGTCGGGTCTGCCGCAAGTCGTTTTTCGACCCGTTTTATCTGGATGTGATGAACGGCGCATTGATCTGCCCGGAGTGCCTTTCCGAGGCGGGCAAGAAGGTCAAGGGGGGCGAATATGCGGATGAAATCCGCGAGGCGGAAATCCGTCCCATCCTGCCGGAGGCGGTTGTCGCCGCTCTGCGGTATTGCGTCAAAGCGCCGCTGAATCGGCTGTTCGCGTTTGAAATGGCGGATGCCAACGACCTTGCCGCCTTTGCGAAGCAGGCGGAACTTTATCTGCTCTCCCACATCGGACACGGATTCGATTCGTTGAAATTTTACCATGAAATGCGCGAGGGAACGATCCGAGCGAAAAAAAGGAACGTGACATGAGTTTTTCCGAGAAAACACTGACCACATTGGAATTTGATAAAATCCGCGCCTTGCTGGAGGAATGTGCGCCAACCGAGGGCGCAAAAGAGCTTGCAAGGCGCCTTTCGCCGTCGGCGGATGAGGTGTTGATTCGCCGGAGGCTGGCGCACACCACCGATGCCGTGCGGCTGACCGACGTCAAGGGGATCCCGCCTTTCGGAGGAATCCGGGACATTTCGGGCGCTTGTGAACGCGCGGAAAAAGGAGCTATGCTGACCCCGAAGGAACTGTTGGAGGTCGCGCGGATTTTGCACAGCGCGAGAGCGCTTGCCGACTATCATAAAGTCAACCGCACCTTTGGGACTTCCCTGGATGAGATTTTTGAGCGGTTGCTTCCGAACCGGATGCTGGAGGAGAAAGTGACCCGTTCCATTCTCTCCGAGGATCTGATCGCAGATGAAGCAAGCCCGGAACTGGCGGACGTCCGTCGGAAGATCCGGGAAGCAAACAACCGCATCAAAGAGGCTTTGCAGCATATCATCAGCGGATCCTACTCCAAATACCTGCAGGAAGCCATCGTCACAATGCGAAACGGGAGATACGTGGTTCCCGTGCGGGCTGAATGTAAGAATGACGTCAAGGGGCTGATTCATGACACGTCGTCGTCGGGTGCAACCGTGTTTGTCGAGCCGATGGCGGTTGTGGATGCCAACAACGAGCTGCGGATGCTCGGCGCCAAAGAAGAACATGAAATGGAGCGAATACTGTTTGCGCTGTCGGCGGAGGTCAGCGCGGCGGCGGAAAGTCTGCGACTGAACTATCTCAATCTGACCGAGCTTTCCTTCTGCTTCGCGTGCAGCGAGCTTTCATCGAGGATGCACGCCTCGGAGCCGGATCTCTCGCAGGGCGAGATCGACCTGCACCGCGCCAGACATCCGCTCATCGACCCCCGGCGCGTTGTTCCGACCGACATCCGGCTGGGGAAGGATTGTGACACACTGATCATCACGGGGCCGAACACCGGCGGCAAAACGGTTACGCTCAAGACGGTCGGACTTCTGACGCTCATGGCACAGGCGGGATTGCATATTCCCGCGGACCCGGAGTCGAAACTGCGGATTTTCGATCACGTATTGGTGGATATCGGTGACGAGCAGAGCATCGAACAATCGCTTTCCACCTTCTCTTCGCACATGGTTAACATCGTTTCCATCATGCGGCAGGTAGACGACCGCTCGCTTTGCCTGTTTGACGAGCTGGGAGCTGGAACAGACCCGGTCGAGGGAGCCGCGTTGGCGGTTGCCGTAATCGAGTCGGTGCGGGAAAAAGGTGCGCTTTGCGCCGCAACCACGCATTATACCGAACTGAAAACCTTTGCGCTCAACACGGATGGCGTGATGAACGCTTCCTGCGAGTTCGATGTCACAACGCTCAAGCCAACCTATCGGCTGATCATCGGCACACCCGGAAAATCGAACGCGTTTGCCATCTCCGCGAGGTTGGGATTGTCGGAGGATGTCATCGAGCGGGCGAAAGGACACGTCAACACCGACCATAAACAGTTTGAAGAGGTCATTGAACAGCTTGAGGCGGCAAGGCTGGAAGCAGATCGCAACCGTGCGGAGGCGGAGCGCCTGCGAGCCGAGTACGAGCGGCGGCGCAACGATACCGAGCGTGCCGTCGCACAGTTGCGGCGGGACGCGGAAAAAGAGATCGCGCAGAAGCAGCGGCAAGCGCAGCAAACGCTGGAAGGCGCGAGAGCGTCAGCGGATTTCATTTTCGGTCAACTGGAGAAAGCGAAAAAAGCCGAGGCGGCGGGGCGGCTGCGAGAGGAACTGGACGACGCGAGACGGGCGGTTCGCGCGGAGCTGCGGCGAAACGAGGATCGGGTCAACCCGGTCGAAGAACGCACCGACGAAGGGTACGTCCTGCCCCGGGCATTGCGCAAGGGAGACCGCGTGAAGCTGATCAACGTCGGCAAGGAGGGGATTGTTGTCGATCTGCCCGATCGGAGCGGGAACGTCCTTGTGCAGACGGGGATTCTCAAAACCCGAACGAAGATGGAGAATCTGCGGCTGATTGAAGAACAGGCGCAGGTGACGAGCGGCGGGAAAACCGCACCCGCGGCGGGATACCGCGTCAGCGTCAACCGGGATTTCCGAGATGAGATCGACCTGCGCGGCATGATGGGCGACGAGGGCTGGCAGGCGGTTGACAAATATTTGGATGAAGCGACCGTCTCCGGGTTCACCAAGGTGCGCCTGATTCACGGAAAGGGAACGGGCGCTCTCAAAAACGCCATTTGGCAGCATCTGAAAAAGGATCGGCGCGTGTCGAGTTTCCGAATCGGGCAATACGGAGAGGGAGACGGCGGTGTAACGGTTGTGGAGTTGAACCCCTGATCCCGAAACAGAAATGTCTGTTTTTTCGTATTGAGAAGAAAAAGCCGGAAAAATTTGAAAAAATCGCAAAAATCTATTGCAATTTTGGCTTTCATATGGTAAAATAAACAGGTGAAAGATTTCTCCCGCCTGAAAAGGCGCGGAAAACAGATCGCTTTGGAGGACGGAAAAAATGAATCTGACAAATGTTTTGGCGGCGATCAAGCCGATTTGGACATGGGTGCTCGGCATCGCGCTGGTGGTGGTCTCGGCGTTTTTGGCGTTTGTGATCGCAAAGCAGTCGAGCAAGGAAAACGGACTTTCGGGAACGATCGTCGGCAATTCGGACACCTATTTCGGCAAGAATCGGGGCGGGGACAAGGAGGCGATTTACGCGCGTCTGACCATTGTCGGTTCGGTTCTGCTGGTTATTTTGGTGTTTGTGATGGTGGTCGTTGTCAAAAACACCGATTTCACGGTTGCGAGCGCAAGCTGAACCCATGCAGGCGGAAGCCGCGAGAACAGCCGCCCGTGCTGAAAGGCACGGGCGGCTGTTCTTTTTGGGAACCGCGCTTGCAAAAAAGCGCTGCCTTCCCAGAATCAACAAAATTCGAGAATATGGTTGACAAGTTTTTTCAACTGTGATATACTGACTTTAGGATCAAACGATAAGATCCGAAAAAATCATTATAAAGGAGAACGATCATGAAACTCAAGCGCATTCTCATTCCCGTGCTTTGCGTTGTGTTGCTGTTGAGTATGTTCACGGCAGTGGCGTGCAAAGCAAGCCAGACCCCTGAAATGCAGTTTGCTACATCCCTCAACAAAACCGTTAAGCAGGTTCGCTCGTGGGATACGGTCTCTGCTATCGAAAACGCCAAAAATGGCGGTTCGATTCGCGCAGAGGTAACTCTCCCGATGTCGATGACCGGCGCTGACAAGAATTATGTCATTGACGCCACCGTTTGGATGGCGGACAAAAACAATCAGCTGGCGGTTGACGCCAAGATGACTGCCGGCACCAGCAGCATCTCCGGCAAGGTCTATTTTGACGAAAAAGCGCTTGTGCTGGAGAGCAAGGAGCTTCTCGGTAAAAACGCCGCCTATGGCGTTGATCTGAAAACTCTCGTCAGCGATTTCTCCTCTTCCGTCTTTGTTCCGAACAAGAACAACGAGAACACATGGGCAATGGATGAAGAGACCTGGGCGCAGATCAAGCCGATTCTCGAAAAATTCCCGAATCTGCTGGATGAGCTCAAGAAGATCCGCGAGCAGGAGAACACGCTCTATGTCAAGTTCATTGATATGGCGCTCGAGAGCATCGTTGAAAACTCCACCGTTACGTTGAATAAAGAGACCGTTAGCGTTCTCGGCGAGGATGTCTCCGCGAACACCTTTACCGTTGAACTGAACAAGGAAGTGCTTGCAAAAGCGCTTGAGGCCCTTTGGACAAAGGTTAAGGCGGACGAAGATGTCAAGGCGCTCCTCAATGATGTGCTTCCCATGATCAGTGAAGTTGCCGGCATGGCAGGCGACAGCGAGCTTCCCGTTGATATGAGCCAGCTGTCCAGCGTTGAGTCGATCTTCACGATGGCGGATCCCTATGTGCAGCAGGCGGTTACCGCGATCAAGTCCATCCCGACCGACATCAACGTCACCTTGAAGCTCGCGCTCAACAAGAAGGGCGTTGTCATGCGTGCCGACATTGACGTTGCGATCGGAAACGACACGCTCGGCAAAATGGAATACAACATCTCGATCGAGCTTGGCAAGACGCTCAATACCTTTGAGGGCTTGGCAGTCAGCCTGAAGGGACCCAACCCGCAGAACCCGCTTCAGAAATTGGAGCTTGCGCTCAACATTACGGTTGACGAGGACACGAAGGACAGCTACAAGCTCTCCCTCGCCACCAAGGGCTTCACAAGACTCATGGGCGGTGAGATTTCCGGTAGATACAGCAGAAACCGTACCACGGGTGACGCTCAACTGACGCTGACCGCACCGGGCAAAGACGGTCTGCAAACCGTGGCGTTCAACTTCAACTACGTAAACGATAAGGGAACGCACACGATTAAGAATATCGGCATCGTTGCCAACAACGAAACGGTTCCCCTTCCTCCGATCACCATTACGCTCAAAGAGAAGGACACCATGCCTTCCTACAACAAGAACTATAAAAACATCCTTAAGATGACCGAGGCGGAGTTCACGACGTTTACCGATATGGTTGAGACCAATGCTGCCAAGGTATCTGAGATCTTTGCTCCCTTCGAAGGCATGACCCATGGCGGATCGAAGGAATACAATTACGACTACGACTACAAGGACGACTACTACGACGGCGAATATGACGATTTCGAGGATGACAGCTTCGAAGATGCCGATTACGAATAATTTTTGATCCTCGGAGTCGCCCCATTGCGAAAGCAAAGGGAGCCGCCGC
>CAKJZF010000026.1 GCA_918290775.1 Clostridiales bacterium
CTTTTCTCTCACGAGAAAAGGGTTCCCCGCCCCCTCTCAAGGTCTTTCTCTCTCCTACCCCGCAAAATGGGAGCAGAGGTCGGCGAGCGGGCAAGCGGCGCATTTGGGGGAGCGTGCGGTGCAAACGTCGCGCCCAAACCGGACGATGCGATGACAGAAGTCACTGCGGACAGGTTCGGGGAGGAGGTCATCCATAATAATCTCGACGCGGCGGGGATCCTTCAGGGTCTCCGGGTACATCCCGAAACGACCGCAAATGCGGATGCAATGGGTGTCGGTAACGGTACCGCCCTTGTGGTAAACGTCGCCGAGGAGCAGGTTGGCAACCTTGCGTCCAACGCCGGGAAAACGGAGCAGCTCTTCCATTGTGGACGGCAAAACGCCGCCGTAGTCACGAACGAGCATGGCGCAGGCGTCCTTGATGTTCTGTGCTTTGACGTGAAACAAACCGCAGGGACGGACAATTGACTCGATTTCGGTAAGGTCAGCGTTTCCGAGTGCTTCGGCGGTCGGAAAACGGGAAAACAGCTCCCGGCAAACCACGTTGACGCGGGCGTCGGTGCATTGCGCGGAAAGACAACCCATCACGAGCAGCTTCCACGGTTCTCCGCCCCACTCGAGTGCGCAAAGCGCCTCGGGATAACGTTCTTCCAACCGCTTTGCAATTTGGGCAATCCGTTCCTTCTTTTCGCTGTTTTTCATGGGTAACCCACCTTTTTCGTCCGTTTTCTTCATTATACGAACATTTGGTGGTTTTGTCAAGAGGATTGACCTATTTGGAAGCTGATAGAATTAAAAATGCATCAAACCATCCTCTTCCGCTAAATTCAAAATGATTTTTCCTTTCTTTTGGGCATATCGCACGGTTTGATATGCTCCTCCACTTCGATGTTGAATGCAACAAACCACAAGATCCGAACGGTCAACAAGATATCTGTTCCGCACTTGAATTGCCGCCTTGGGATATTTATTTTCTGACTCGGCACAAATTTCAATTTCATCATAATATTCACGGTATGATTCTATATTTTTTGATCGAAAATATGGAAGTACCAATACCAAAGAAGTGTTATGATAACCGAGGCTGTGAATAGCATTTTTTATGGAAGCAGCTGTAAAAAGATCAAATTCTCCGTCTCTACCAATCAGAAATTCCACATATTCCTTTTTCTTGACAATTTCACGCAAAAAACAATTCATTCGTTTCTCGATTTCTGACAATCCTTCTATTTCTCCTCTGTGTCCGAAAAAACTAACCGTATATATTCTCATCTCATCCCATCCTTTATTGAGTAACTATATATATAGTAACACTGAATATGGGTATTGTCAAGAGGTAATTTTTTATATAGAATAGTGATGAGAGGTGATGTTATGGACAAGTCAAAATCAATTATCTCGATCAGACAGTACGGAAAAATCCGGGTACACCTGAAAGAGATTCTCGAACAAAAAGGGATGACGCGTAATTATCTTGCAAAAGTATCCAACACTCGCTTTGAAGTCATTAACAAATGGTATCACGACAATGTGGAAAAAATGGACTTGGATATTCTTGCACGGATATGCTATGTTTTGGAATGTTCTCCGACAGATCTCATCACTTATGAAAATCCGTAAAGCGTCTTTGCCTGACCGGCAAAACGCTTTTTTCATTCCCATTATGCGGTAACCCATCGTCCAAAAGCCATCGGGTCTGTCCCGTATACTTTTTATTGGAAACTTTCCAAAAAAAATTGACATTTTCCGCGTCATCTGATATAATAGGTATGATCTCGCTTGAAACAGAACTTTGTCAAGGAGTATACCCATGAAAAAATTTACCTTTCGCGGGGGCACCCATTTGCATGAGCATAAGGACACCGCAGGAAACAGCACCAAACGCCTTCCCGAACCCCTGACCGTCTCCATCCCCCTCTCCCAGCACATCGGCGTTCACGCGAAACCGATCGTTGCCAAGGGCGACTACGTGAAGGTCGGGCAGGTGATCGGAACGGTGGAAACCGGACTGGGATGCCCCGTCCACGCAAGCGTCTCCGGCACTGTGAAGGAGATCGTGACGCGCTACAACGCCGTCGGGACGCCGATTCAGAATATCATCATCGAAAACGACCGCAAACACGAGATGTTTGAGGGCATCAAGCCCTTCCCTAAGCCGCTCGAGGAAACCTCGGCGGAGGAGATTGTGGCGCTCGTCCGCGAGGCGGGCATCTCGGGCTTGGGCGGAGCCACCTTCCCCACCTATGCCAAGCTCCAGAGCGCCATCGGCAAGGCGGACAAAGTGATCGTCAACTGCGCCGAATGCGAACCCTACATCACCGCTAACCATCGCCTTCTGCTCGAGCGCGGCGACATCGTGATCTCCGGGATGGAGGTCGTCATGCACGCGCTGAACATCAAGGAAGGCATCCTCGCCGTTGAGGACAACAAGATGGACGCCGTCGAGCTTCTGCAAAGCCGCCTGGAAAAGCGGAAACAGCTCGGGCGCAAAGATGACATCCGCATCTGCGTGATGAAAACCAAATATCCGCAGGGCGATGAACGCCAGCTCGTCTATGCGCTGACCGGCAAAGAGATCCCCGCCGGAAAGCTCCCTGCCGACGTCGGTTGCCTGATCCTGAACGCGGAAACCACCGCCGCCATCTCCCGTGCGTTTTGGCGCGGGCTTCCGCTCGTCAGCCGAATCGTGACGGTTGCGGGCGACTGCGTCAAAGAACCCAAAAACGTCCGCGCACCGCTCGGCGCGTCCTGCCGAGATCTGATCGCCTTTTGCGGAGGGCTGACCAAAGTTCCGAAGAAGATGATCAGCGGCGGACCCATGATGGGGTACGCTCAATGGGATCCCGACGCCCCCATCGCCAAAACCACCTCCGCGATTCTGCTCTTCTCGGAGGAATACGACCGAATCAACACCCTTCACACCGCCTGCATCCACTGCGGAATGTGCGTTTCCCACTGCCCGATGCACCTGATGCCGAATTACCTCGTTCAGCACGCGAAGGCGCGGGATTACGAACAGGCGCAGAAGCTGAACGTGATGAGCTGCGTGGAATGCGGAACCTGCTCCTACAATTGCCCCGCCGGCGTTGAGATCGTACAGTACATCCGCGTTGCGAAAAACGCAATCCGCAACGCCGCGAAAAAAAGCTGAAAGGAGAAACAACCATGGATGAAGAAAAAAAGATCGGCGAACGTCCCAACGGCGACCCCGCCGCGCCCGCCGAAACGGTTGAAATGCCGGAGCTTCTGACCGTTTCTCCCTCTCCCCATGCCCGCCGCGGCGTGATGACCTCGCATCTGATGCGCGACGTGATGATCGCGCTCGTTCCCGCCACCGTCTGGGGCGTTTACGTGTTCGGCGTTCGCGCCGCTCTGGTGGTACTGGTCAGTATGCTCTCCTGCGTGCTCTTTGAGCTTGTGACCGAAATTCTCCTGAAGCGAACGGTCACCATCGCCGATTGCTCCGCCGCGCTGACCGGGCTTCTGCTCGGGCTGAATCTCCCGCCCGATGCGCCGTTTTACATCCCGATCGTCGGTTCGGCGTTCGCCATCATCGTCGTCAAACAGCTGTTCGGCGGGATCGGCAAAAACATCATGAACCCCGCGCTCGCCGCCCGCGTGTTCCTCGTTCTGACATGGACCGGCGGCATGACCGGCTTCCGCGCGGCTTATGACCGCGGGTTCACCGCCGACGCCGTCTCCTCCGCAACCCCCCTCGCGGCGCTGAAAGCCGGAACCTTTGACGGAAACCTCGCCGACCTCTTCTTCGGGAAAATCGGCGGGTGCATCGGTGAAATCTCGGTTCTGATGCTCCTCATCGGCGGCGTCTATCTGATCGTCCGCCGCGTGATTACGTGGCATATCCCCGTTGCCTACATCGGAACGGTTGCCGTCCTTTCTCTCCTCTTCCCCGTCGCGGGTATGGGACATTGGGAATCTATGGTCGCTTCGGTCTGCTCGGGCGGTCTGATGCTCGGCGCGTTTTTCATGGCGACCGACTATGTGACCTCCCCCGTGACGCGGGTCGGACGCCTGATCTTCGGGTTTGGTTGCGGGTTGATCACGGTGTTCATCCGCCGGTTCGGAGGCTACAGCGAGGGCGTTTCCTTCGCCATTCTGATCATGAACGCGTTGGTTTGGTATCTGGATATGTTGACCAAACCGCGCGTCTACGGCACAGAGCGCAGCCCCAAGAAACCCAAAGAAGGGGGTGCAAAGCAATGACGGCAACGACAAACGCTCCCCAAAAGAAGCCGCAGGCGGCTTGGATCCCTGCCCTGATGATCGGGCTTCGTCTGCTTCTGATCTGCGCCGTGGTTGCCGGAATCATCTCGTTTGTCTATGCCGTGACCAAGCCGAAGGCGGAAGCAAACCTGCGAGAGACCAAGCGGATCGCTATCTCCGACATTTTCGGGATGGAAAACCCGGATTTTGATGAGGACAACGGCTTCTACACCGTTCGCGACGCGTCGGGAACGGTGGGCTACTGCGTGGAATCAACCGCCGCGGGCTTCGGCGGCGACCTGACGCTGATGGTCGGCTACTCCGCCGACGGAACCATTCGCGGCGTTCGGATCGTGAGCCACTCCGAAACGCCCGGCTTGGGAGCGCGGGTGAAGGACGATCCCGCGCATCTCGGACAGTATACCGGGAAATCCGGTACACTGAAGCTGAACAAGGACGGCGGAACCGATGTCGACGCCATCTCCGGCGCGACGATCAGTTCCCGCGCGGTCAATCAGGCAGTCAATCAGGCAACCGATGTTCTGACCAAACGGCTTGCCGCAACATCGGGAGGTGACGCGCAATGAACAAATTCCTCAAGCAAATGAAGGAAGGCATCCTCGATCAGAACCCCACGCTCGTGCAGCTGCTCGGAATGTGCCCCACGCTCGCTACCACCACGTCGGTGGAGAACGCGTTCGGCATGGGCATGGCGGCAACCGTGGTGCTGATCTTCTCCAACATTTTCATCTCGCTTTTGCGCAAGTTCATTCCCAAGCAGGTGCGCATCGCGGCGTACATCGTCATCATTTCCGGCTTTGTGACCGCCGTGGAGCTTTTGATGCAGGCGTATTTCTATTCCCTTTATCAATCGCTCGGCTTGTTCATACCGCTGATCGTGGTCAACTGCATCATCCTCGCGCGTGCCGAAGCGTTCGCCTCAAAGAACCCGGTTCTGCCCAGCGCAGTGGACGGTCTTGCCATGGGGCTTGGGTTTACCTTTGCATTGGTCATTCTCGGTTCTGTCCGTGAAATCCTCGGAAACGGCACTTGGCTGGGTCTGCGTGTCCTGCCCGAATCCTATCCCAACATGGTCATCTTCCTGCTCCCTGCCGGCGCGTTTCTGACGCTCGGATGCGTGATCGCGGCGGTGCAGAAAATCCGCAACACGGTGGAGGATCGCGCCCGCCTGAAGGAAGCGATGGCGAAAAAAGCGCCCGCCGAAACCAAAGCAAAGGAGGACCCCGCACAATGATGAATATTCTCCTGCTGATGTTTACGGCGATCTTGGTTGAAAACTTCATCTTCGCCAAATTCTACGGTTGCTGTCCCTTCCTCGGCGTTTCGGAAAAGCCGGACACCGCGCTCGGCATGGGCATGGCAGTGACGTTTGTCATGACCGTTTCGGGCGGAGTCACTTGGTTTGTATACAGGTTCTTGCTTGAACCCTTCCATTTGGAATATCTCAAAACGGTCGCGTTCATTCTTGTCATCGCCGCGCTGGTGCAGTTCATTGAGATGTTCCTGCGCCGCTTTGTTCCCGCGCTTTACAGTGCCCTCGGCATCTACCTGCCGCTGATCACCACCAACTGCGCGGTGCTTTCCTCGGCGCTTCTGATCGTTCAGAATAACTACAACTTCATTGAGGCGGTCGCCTTCGGGTTTTCCGCCGCGCTCGGCTTCACGCTCGCCATCACCGTTTTCGCGGGGTTGCGCGCACGGATGAACGCCGCCGACCCGCCCCGCGCCTTCAAGGGCTTCCCCCTGACGCTGATTGCCGCGGGTCTGCTTGCCATGGCGTTCTCCTGCTTCTCGGGCGTTCACCTCTGACGCCGGAAAGGAGAGAAACAAATGAAACCGACTGACGTTTTGATTCCCGTTCTCATCTTTGCCGGCATGGGAATTCTATTCGGCGTGATTCTTGCCGTTGCGGCACGGGTTTTCGCCGTCAAAAAGGATGCCCGCGCCGAGCAGATCGCCGAGGTTCTCCCCGGCGCCAACTGCGGCGGCTGCGGTTTTTCGGGGTGCGCCGCGTTCGCCGAAGCGGTTGTTCGCGGGGACGCTCCCGCAAATGGTTGCCGCGCGGGCGGCGCCGCCTGCGCCGCTAAAATCGGCGAGATCCTCGGCATGGAAGTCACCGCCGCAACACCCGTTCGCGCCATCGTCCGCTGTTCGGGCGGAGCCGGTCACGCCAATCTGAAATACCATTACGAAGGCGCGGCGGACTGCCTCGCCGCCGAACGCATGAGCGGCGGCGACAAGATGTGCGCCACGGGTTGTATCGGGCTCGGCACCTGCGTTGCCGCCTGCCGCTACGACGCGCTCCATATCGTGGAGGGTCAGGCGGTCGTGGACGCGGACAAATGCGTGGGGTGCGGCGCCTGCGCTTCGGTTTGCCCCAAGCACCTGATCGAGTTGATCCCTGCCGACGCAAAATACTGCGTGATGTGCCGCTCGCCCGAACCGGGCGCACTGACCCGAAAACAATGCTCCGCCGGCTGCATCGGCTGCAAGATCTGCGAGAAACAGTGCCCCACGGGCGCGATTTCCGTGAATGGTTGTATCGCCGCCATCGACTATACCAAATGCACTTCCTGCGGCGCCTGCGCCGCCAAATGCCCGAGAAAGATTATTCGGGAACTGTAAGACCTTGCGGGGGCGCCCCCGTTTTTTGACATGAAGAAAAGGGGGCTCCCCCGCAAACACCCCTACACCGAAAAGAAGGAACAAGAAAAAAGAGTTTTTAGAATCCGTTTCCAAAAAGCCTTCTTTCTTCGGGATGGGAGCTTGGGGGCGGCTTTTTTTTCTCCCAAGAAAAGAAAGCCGCCCCCGCAAATACCCTAACATTCCAAAAAAAGAGCTGGCGATAACTGAAAAGGTCATTTCACGCAAGCGATTCTTTCAATAATACTTCCCGGTTCGTACCGTAAAAAAAATCGCCATGCCCCGAAAGTTTTTTGCAGATGTTTTCAAATGTTTCCCAATGGATATACTCCGCATCCATTTCAAAAGAATGTCCCCAAATATATAATAATTGAGGCTCATCGGATTGCAGACCTAAAAATTCGTCAACTATTTTTTCAAAATCGCTCTCAATGTAAAAAACCGATGGATTGAATTTTAATAAACAATCCTGTGGCTTAAAATCGTGTGTTGACGTAATGGTTCTGGCATATCGAACGCCGGTATTCTCTGCGATGATTTTAACCACCCTGTCATCGTGATTGACCCCGCCGCAGGGATACGCCATTCCAACCACTTCATAGCCACAAAGATTCGACAAATTCTCTCTGTCTTTTTCCACCTGATATACGATTTCTTCTTCGCTTAAACGAGTCAGGTTCGGATGCGTAAGCGTATGAACGGCAATTTCGTGTCCTTGATAGATAGTTGCCACCTCTTCGGGATTGACCTTATCATGCCGAACGATTCTTCCGTTTCTCTCCAAGGCCCTTTCTTGTCCAAGCAATTGGGAATTCAGATTGAAAGTCCCTTTCAAACCGTACCGATTCAATATTTCAATCAGTCGGATATCCTGCCTGACTCCATCGTCAAAGCTGAACGTAATCGCCTTGTTCTTTCCGTTCCACATTCTCTCCCGTTCCGTCCTTGAAATCGTTTTTTCCATTGTTTTTTTCCGCAGATAAATTAAAATAAGCGCAAAAACCGATCCTTCCCTTGCAGTTGCTCGTTTAGAAAAGGTGTGGGTGGGGAGGAAAGCTTTTCCATGAGAGAAAGTTTCCCTCCCCAAAATTTTATTCTTCTAACGCCAACAGTTCATTCTCGCGGATGAATTGGCTCAACGCGTTCGAAACTTTCATATGCGACTCCTGGTTGGGGTGGCTTCCTTCTCCCGTTGTGTTGGTGTCCACCACGATGCGGTAAAGTCCCGCATCCGTGCCACCGAGTTCATCGAATACTTCCCCAAGCCATTGGTTGACCGGTGCAGTCGGGGAAATCATCATGCCCACAACCCAAACAATCTTCACATCCGCTCCGTGAATCTCGCGAATCTCGGAAAGAAATGTTTTCAGCGTTTTCTTGTAGGCTTCCTCCGTCAAGGCGGCTCTGCCATTGTCGTTTGTGTTCAGATTGACCACCACGAGATCGGCTTGACGGTCCGGGGTATAACGCAATGAATCACTACGATAATAATTGTAGTAGGGATAATATTTCGTCATGGTATTTTCGGTGAGCTTATGCGTCGTGTTGCTGCAAAAGACGCCGATACCCCAAATGGAGCAAACATCATAGTCAAAGCCCTCGCGTGTGCAGAGATCAATGGCATAGGTGGCAAGTCCGTTGTCATTCGGTATCCCGGTGCCACAGGTGATGCTGTCTCCGATGAACGCAACCTTATAAGTGTTATCGGCAGGCTTTTCGAGGAAGGTTCCGTTTATCTGGATTCCGTTGAATTGGAGCATAGTTCCAATCGGATTGGTTTTCGGTTCCACCATCGTTTTCCTGCGGATCAGCACATGATGTTTGCCTTCCGGCAGATCGGAAACAACAAGATAGGTGTGCGATCCCATAGTCCCAACCTTAACGGGATAGTCGGTTCCATCCACAGTGGCTGTCAACAGAATGTCAGCGTCGCTGCCCGTTTTGGTGGCACGGAATTTGAGATCGCCCGAACCCTGAAATTCAAATTCGATGCCGGACGCCGACCAGTCGGCGACGATGCCCCCCTCTATGACCGCACATCTCCCGACCTGCTTGATATATTGCAGGTTCTCCTAATCGGGATATGCTATCAATCCCTCTTCGCGGACGAAGTTGCTCAAAGCTGCGGAAACGGCTTGATGGGAAGCGAGGCTCGGATGAGCGGCGCCGCCATTCTGATCACGGTCAACCAACAGGCGATACAGCCCGGCGGATTTCCCGCCCAGTTCGTCAAACACGGCATTGAGCCATTTATTTGTCTCCGCGTCCTGATTCGTCATCATACCGACGACCCAAACGATGGGCGTATCGGCGCCGTGTGCGGCTCGAATCTCGGAAATCAACTGCTTCAAGTTTGCTTTGTAGGACGCTTCATCGCCCGAAGTATGCCCTTCTCCCATGTCGTTGGTGTTCAGGTTGACGACAACAAAATCCGCCTGACGCACCGGCACATAGGAGATGTCGGTACTGCGATAATAGTTATAATAAGGATAATATTGCGTCATGCTATGGTTGGTTAATCCGTGCTTTGAGGTGCTTCGATAGACACCGATTCCGGAGATCGAGCAAATGTCGTAGTCCACGCCCTCGCGGTCGATGAAACCAACGGCATAGGTGGCAAGCCCGTCTTCAGCACCGGAGCTTGTGCTCACAAGTCCGACGCCGCAGGTAATGCTGTCACCAACGAACGCGACTTGGTATGCCGCGTCGGCGGGCTTGGCAAGGAATCTGCCGCTGAAGGCAACCGAATCCAGCGAGAGCAGGATGCCCTGCGCACTGTTTTCCACCATCGTCTTGCGGCGGATGGTAACGCTGTGCGTTCCTTTTGGCAGATCGTAAGCAATCCGAATCTCCGATTTGGCGATGTTGACCGGGACGTTGATGGGGTAATCCTTTCCGTCAACCGTTGCAACCAAAGTCAATTCCTGATCCATCTTGGTGCCGGAGCGGGTAACCGAGAGATAAAGTTCCCCTTCTCCCTCATAGTTGAAGGCGATGCCGGAAGCAGTCCAGTCTGTGGCAACAGCCCCGTTGATCAGCATACTTCTGCCCAACAGTTTAACCGAGTCGATATGGTCGGCGATCGGGTAGGTATCCGCAATGATATCGACGAGCGCCGTTTCTGCCGGAAGCGCGAGAATTGACTTTTCGCGAACCAGCGCACTCAAACGTGCGGCGAGCTTACGGTGCGCCAAAACGCTTGGCTTTCCGTTATTTCCTTCGGTATCCGGCGAATCCATCTCCAAAAGGAACAGACCGGCTTCCTCGCCGCCAAGGTCGGCAATCACGGTGCGCAACCAGTCATTTACCGTGGATCCCTTCTCAATCGCCATACCGATGACCCAAACGATCGGCGTGGTGTTACCGTTGAGACGGCGAATGTCGGCGACGAGACCGCGAACCGCCTCTTTGTATTCCTGTTCGGTTCCGATGTTCTCCGCACAATCGACCGTGTTCAGGTTGACAACGGCAAGATCCGCCTCGCGGGCGGGCGTGTAGGCTGTCTCGGTGTCGCGGAAGAGATTGTAGTGGGGATAGAGCTGCGTCATGTTGTATGGATGCCGTTCGGCACTTTTATACAGACCGATGTCCGACACGGCGCAAATCTCATAGTCCAGCTTCTCTCCTTCGGCAAAACGAAGCGCGTAACTGCGCGTGTCCGAAGCATTGGAAGGGATTCCGTCGCCGAGGGTAATCCCATCGCCGATGAAGCTGATCGAATATGTCTGTGCCGTCGGTTTGCCGACGAATTTGCCCGCAAAAATCACCGCCTCCAGATTCAGCGTTTGCGGTTTTCCCTTGTTCTCCACTGCGCTCTTGCGGCGAAGCTCCACATGGTGAACGCCGTCCGAAAGATTGGTGGCAACCTTGATCTCGTGCGTTCCCGACGTTTGCGAGACGGTCTTTGTGACGCCGTCCACCGTTGCGTACAGTGAAACGAGAGAAGAAGAGGTCATGCGAATCTTCATGGTTCCCTCACCTTCAAAATCAAATGCGATGCCGGAAGCGGTCCAGTCGGCGGTGACAGCCCCGTTGATCACCTGGCTTCTCCCGAGCAGGCGGATGTGATCCGCGTTTTCCACGATGTCATACGAAACAGGATCTTTCGAAACAGGCACGGGTTCTTGAGATTCCGCCTCGCTTGTCGGATCCGGATCGGAAACCACTGCCAAATCGGTTGTTTCCGATCCTTGCGGCGTGGTGGTTTCTGTATCTTGCGGCGTGGTGGTTTCGGCGTCGCTTGAAGGGGTGGTCAAGCTGTCGGTCTGAACGGGGGGATTTTCCACCCTTACGCACCCGGAAAACGCCGAAAGAAGAAACACGCAGGCGAGAATCAGAGATTGCAATTTTCGAGCATTCATAGATATATCCTCCATTTTGATGAAAATATACAAACACGGTTCAACCGATCCGCGTCAGTTTCGCATAGGATGCCATAAGTTTTTTGGTGCCGGCTTTGTCAAACATGATCTCATAGAGTGTATCCGCGCCCATGAGCTTGGCGGAGATGATCTCCCCCGTCCCAAACGCGGCATGGCGCACTTTGGTTCCAACCGGGAAGATCTCGGCGGCGGGTTTGCGCGGTACGGTTCCGAAGGTCGTTTTCCCGCCGCCCGCATTTCCGCGCAGCGCGGGCTGATCGAGGGCGCTGTCATGGAAATAGGTGCGCGGTTTGCTTGGCGAAACCGATCCCCAAGCGCGGTAGGCGCCTCCCACCGCGAGCTGTTCCTTCGGCGGTTCCTCGACCTCCATCAGCGCGGCTGGAATCTCGGAGACGAACCGCGAAACCGGGTTAACGCAGGTTCGCCCGTAGAGCAAGCGCATGGAGGTATGCAGCAGATAAAGCTCCTGTTTTGCCCGGGTGAGCGCGACGTACGCCAGCCGTCGCTCCTCCTCCAGCTCGGCGGCGCCGCCGTCGAGCGTCTGCTGACCCGGAAAAACCCCTTCTTCCATGCCCGGCAGGAACACCACCGGAAACTCCAGTCCCTTTGCGCTGTGGATGGTCATTAAGACCACCGCGTCGGCGGTCTCATCGTAGCGATCCACGTCGGCGACCAGCGCGGTCTCCTCCAAAAAACCCGCGAGCGTTGGGGTCTCGTTTTCCTGCATATATTCGATGATCTGCGATTTGAATTCATCGAGGTTCTCCAGCCGTTCGGCTTCCGCTTCCCCTTTGGCGATCCACATCTGCCGATAACCGGTCAGGTCGAGAACGCGGTCGAAAAAGGCATCCATAGAGAGCTCCTTCGATTCCTCGGTGAGCCGCTCGATCACCCCGGCAAAGGTCTCCAGCGCGTTTCGCGCGTTGCCGAGCGCGGCATACCGCCCGGCGTTGGCGATCACGTCAAACTGCGAACAGCCGACCTCCTCGGCAATCATGGCGATGGCTTCCGCCGTTCGCGCCCCGATTTTTCGCGCGGGCTTGTTGAGGATGCGACCGAGGCGCAGGTTGTCGTCGTGGTTGGCGATCAGCTGCAGGTACGCGACCGCGTCACGGATTTCTTCACGGTCGGAAAAGCGCGTTCCGCCGAGGATGCGGTAGGGCACCGCGCTCCGCGCGAACGCTTTTTCCAAGCTCTGCGATTGCGCGTTCATGCGGTAAAGCACCGCGAAATCGCGGTATCTCGCCTCTCCCCGCGCGACCTTTTTGACCACGGTTTCCACAATCCGGCGGGATTCGGCGTTCTGATCCTCGCAGAGGATGCAACGGAGCTTCGCTCCCGCTCCCTGCGCCGTCCAGAGCGTTTTCCCCATGCGGCTGTCGTTCTTGGCGATCACGGCGTTTGCCGCGTCGAGGATATTCTGCGTCGAGCGGTAGTTTTGCTCCAGCTTGACCACCTTTGCCCCCGGAAACTCCCGATCGAAGGACAGGATGTTTTCGATGGTTGCACCGCGGAATTTATAGATGCTTTGGTCGTCGTCCCCGACCACCATCAGGTTGCCCCATCCGCCCGCGAGCAGTCCCGTCAGCTCAAACTGTGCAGGGTTGGTGTCCTGATATTCGTCCACGCAAACGTATCGAAACCGCCGCTGATACTGTTCCCGAACCTCGCTGTTGTTGCGCAGCAGCCGGACGGTCTGAACGATGATGTCATCAAAATCCAGCGCGTTGGACTCGCGCAGAAGATCCTGATAGGCGGCAAAAACGCGCCCGATCTGCTTGAGCCGGAAATCATCGCCCGCTTCCATCGCGAATTCCTCCGGCGTCATCAGCCGGTCTTTTGCACGGCTGATCGCGTTCATCACGCCCTTGACGGGAAGAACCTTTTCGTCGATGTTGCAGCGCTTCATCGCCTCGAGACACGCCTTTTTGCTGTCGTCGGTGTCATAAATGGTGAAATTGGGACGGTAACCGAGCAATTCGCCGTGTCGCCGCAGGATGCGCACGCAGACCGAATGGAAGGTTCCCGACCAGATGTCCGCCGCGCATTCGGGGCTTTCGGGAAACATCTTCTCCAACCGCGCCCGGATCTCGTTCGCCGCTTTGTTGGTGAAGGTGATGGCAAGCACGCGGTAGGGTTCGCAGGGCGACTCGGCAAACTCGGCAAGCAACGTCTCCAGCTCCTCCGGCTTCATCGTCGCCGCCTGCCGCATTCCCGCCACGCGTTCCTCTGTCAGTCCTTCCGGGATCCGCGTTCCGAAATAGGCGTTTCCGTAACGGATCAGAAACGCGATCCGACGCACCAAAACGGTCGTCTTGCCGCTCCCTGCCCCAGCCAGCACGAGAAGCGGACCGTTCACCGTGAAAACCGCCTCTCTCTGCCGTTCGTTCAAAAAACGGTATGCGCGGTCAAACATCGCGCGTTTTGCGTTGATGTATGCGATCTCAAGTTCTGTCATGAATCTTCCTTTATTCTTTCTGCCCGCCTTTGGCGGCGAGATATGTTTGCTTCATCCAAAGCGCGTCCTCCGCCTGCGTTCCCGCCGATTCGCAGATGATGCGCGGCGCCACGTTCTCCCGCACGATCGCCTCGGCAAGCGGTTCAAACGACGGTCCGAACACCTCGTCGGCAAAGGTGAGGTGTTTCTTTTCCCCCGCCGCCGTGTATTCGATCTTGGAAAAATGACAATGCAGGGTTTGCGCAAAGGCGTCTCCCAATGCGGTTGCGATCTTGTCAAACACGCGCCGGTAACTGTCAACATCCGGGAACGCCCCTCCGCGCTCCCGCGCGTTCAGATGCCCGAAGTCCACCACCGGGGCATAGATGGGCGAAACCTTACACTGCTGCAAAACCTCATCGAGCGTTCCGAGCTGGTTGACCTTTCCCATCGTCTCGATGCCGAGCCTTGCGCACGGATGATCTCCGACCGCTTCGGCAACCTTTTCCAGCGTGTCGCAGGAGAGCCGCATCGCTTCCTCCCGCGTGATCTTTGCCGCACTCCCGCTGTGGATCACGATCGTGTCCGCCCCGAGCAGCTCCGCCGCCCAAAGCGATTTTTGAATGTAATCAATGCTTTTCAGCCGCTTTTCTTCTTCCACGCCCGACAGCGAAATGAAATACGGCGTATGGAACGACATCCTGACGCCGTGCTCCCGCGCCTTCTCTCCGATCGCCTTCAGCGTTGCCTCGCCCCCGGTAATCCCGTTTCCCGCTTCGTATTCAAACGCGTCAAGCCCCTTCTCCGCAACCCATCCGGGCGCTTGCAGGGTCGATTTCTTGCCCTCGCTGTAAAACCAGTCCCCGTTTCCTCCGGGTCCGAACGTTGCAATCATGGCAAACTCCTTTTTTTGGTGATCTGGGGGGGTGGGGGAACCCTTCTTGCAAGAAGGGTTCCCC